>JAYTMM010000301.1:0-4322 GCA_043728555.1 Pseudobdellovibrionaceae bacterium | reverse complement strand
TGTTCTGACATTTTGTAACTCACAGCTTTGTCTTTACCGTATCTTTTAAAAAGCTCTTGCCACTTTGCTTTTTCATCAGCCAAATTACCACGCTCAAGCTTTATGGGCTTAAATTTGCCGGCTTTTTCAGCCTTGTCGGCAGCTTCCGCAGCTGGCGCGTTCACATGGTGCATTTCTTCTTTGGCCATCTCTAATAATGTGCCACCCGAATCAATTTTTGCTTTTTCCACACGAGTTTCAACAGTCATACTGCTTTTTAAAGGCTTCGCCTTTGCATTTTTAGCTGGCGCCAATGGCTTCGACGTCATTTTGTCAGCGACCTTCGAAACCATCTTCGTCAAAGACCCAACGACTGATTTTGCAGTTGCTTTTGCTTCAACTTTTTTTACAACCGGCTTGGTTGCTTTTTTTGAGGCAGTTTTCGCAGTTGTTTTGGACACTGGTTTCTGAGACGATTTTGCAGGTTTTTTTGTAGCCATAGTTTGTTCATATATCTTGCGGCACGTCTCGGACAAGTAAAATAGTGAGTTTCACGTTGCAAAGCATTAGCCTAAACTCATGAAATCAGTTTCTTCACAAAATCTTATTCAACTCAAGTCCCTGACCATTCGACAAAATACGAACTCTGTGTTTTCCAATGTCCTACCCGCAGAGCACTGTGATTTAAATTCTTTAGTCTTTATATCAACAAAAAATATGCTCGAAACAGCGCTCGCAAAAAAATCGCGCGGCTTTATCATTTTAGAAAAAATTTATTTCGATGTCGAAAATTTATTATCGAAAGAGTTTTTTGTCGCAACGACACCAACTATTCAATGGGCCATGAGCGAAATACTTTTTTTGTTCGATAAAAATAAAACGAACACAGTACTTATTCATCCGACCGCAATCATCAGCCCAATAGCAAAAATTGGCAAAAATGTTTCTGTCGCGCCGTATGCCGTCATCGAAGATAATGTTGTGATCGAAGATAATGTTTCAATTGGCGCGCTTACAGTGATCGAACATAATTCAGTGATTCAAGAAAACACTGAAATCTCTGCGCATGTTTTTATTGGAAGCTATTCACAGATTGGCAAAAACTGCAAACTGGCATCACACGTTGTGATAGGTTCTGATGGTTTTGGTTTTTTCACAGACAAAAATTTCACACATCATAAAATTGCACAAATCGGAATTGTCGTTCTAGAAGACAACGTCGAACTGGGTGCTCATTGCGCTATTGACAGAGCAACACTGACTGAAACCAGAATTAAACTCGGTTCAAAATTTGATAACCACTGTCACGTAGCCCACAATTGTGTGATCGGCGAAAATGCCGCAATCGCCGCCGGCTTTATCGTTGCTGGTTCGACAACTATCGGGAAAAACTTTATGAGCTCTGGCAACGTTGGCGTTTTAGGTCATTTAAAATTAACTGATAATATTATTTTAACAGCACGAACTGGTGTTATGAACTCGCTTGAAAAATCTGGAATCTATGGCGGATTTCCTGCGATCGAACACAAAGAAAATTTAAAAATTCTGGCCGCCACTTCGCACTTACCAAAAATAAAAAAACAAATCACCCAGATCATGAAACATCTGGGGTTGGAATAAAAAACTCAAACCATAACCACAGGAGAATCTTGCAATGCCTTACGAAATCTACAAAATTATTCACCTCACAGGAATTTTTCTTTTAATCTCGGGTCTTATAATGGCTTACGCGATTACATCCAGCGGTCATGCATTAGCCGGTAAAATTAAAACATTTTCTTTCGCAACTCACGGAACAGGTTTGGTTTTAATTCTAGTCAGTGGTTTCGGATTACTTGCGCGCTTGGGCTTAGCTCGTGAAATGCCAATGTGGGCTTATGTGAAATTTGCAATCTGGGGAATTTTCGCAATTTTTATTTCTATACTAAAACGAAAAGGCCAACTGGGATGGCCTTTATATGTCGCGATGCTCGTTGTATTTATCTTTGCTTCGTACACTGCGGTTTTAAAACCGTTTTAGGCTTGATGACGGGGCCCTAGCAACCCAAAAAAGTTAGTCAGGTGTCAATCCAAGAACGGTCCAGATCTTTTAAAACTCAAGATGTCTCAATATAAAACATTTATTACGCTTGGCATGGCTTGCAATT
Source organism: Pseudobdellovibrionaceae bacterium (assembly GCA_043728555.1). Lineage (GTDB taxonomy): Bacteria > Bdellovibrionota > Bdellovibrionia > Bdellovibrionales > Bdellovibrionaceae > Pseudobdellovibrio. The sequence goes on along the minus strand of JAYTMM010000301.1, from coordinate 2,196 downwards.
AGATTATTTGATGAATCAAATTCTAAATTGGAACCCTCGGAGCGTAAAAATGGAAAAAATTAAGATGATATTGCTTTTTTTGCTCTTAACATCAATTACGACATTTAGTAGTCGTCCTTTATATGCCGAACAAATTAAAATTAGTTGTACTGAACTTTTTGCGAATAACCAAAAAACTGCAAAGTCCATATTAGCCGAAAGAAACGAACCTTTACCTGAGCGGTCTGGCATCACAAAAGAACTCGCAAAATTTGCAGCAGAGCAAGGCTTACCAGCAAAATGGATCGAGCTTGGGCCGCCAGAAAGAAGAGTTAAGAGACTTTTTGTAGGTATTGATTTTACTAAGGCTGACTTAGTTGAACTCTATATTAAAAAATTTAATTTAGACACACCATTGGGAAATAAAGTTGCCGGTGTATTACCGTTGGAATTTGCAAAAGAAGCCTTAGCCGCCGAACACTATGTGACCGGAGTGCTTCGACCTGGCAGCACCATCAATGACAATATATATCGCTGGGGACGTCCAGATATTGAATACAAGCAGTGGTGGAATCAATGGGTGGTTCAACAGAATCAACAAGCTGAACATCGGCAAACGGGTATCTATGCTTTCAGTCACCTCATTGAATTAAATAAAAAAGAGCAAGCAAATGTTAAATTATATTTGCAACACTCAAATGTAAATGCAGATGATCCTGTTGTTGGAAAATGCAAATCGAATAACTGTGTAGCTTGGACATCAAGTATTGAACTTGGGAAATCTGAAGTCGGAGCCTCTGAAGATCAGCGTAAACATTTATTCAACGAGCTCGGTGTTGCCAGAGCTATGGCTCATTTCGAAATCGCCCGCAGACTTATGCATGCAGCGAACGATCGTCATACGGCCATTGCTGTTTTTTATGACGGAGCAAAAGGTCTTGAAACCTTTAATACAAAATTAGAGCAACACTTAGTACCCGAGCCAAAAATTCCTTACGCTAGCATCATCAAAAATATTAAAATTGTTTCACCTGCAGAAAAAGCTATTAAATCTATTCCCGATGGATCTAAGGTTTTTTTTCCCATAGCCGCCGGAGCAAGTCCTGACGCCTTAACTGCTTTAATCGAGCACTCTCAAGGTATGAAGCAAGGAGTCGATGTTCATGTTTTAGTAAATGGGATCGGAGCCAATGACTTTAAAAAAGGTATTGAAACTACGGACGGAAAATTTCGTGTTCATGCGCTTTTTTTAGGTGGCAATTTGCGGGAACTTTATAGCGAAGGAAAAGTAAATTTAATTCCAGGAAATCTTTCTGACTTTACTCGACTGATGCAAGACCCCGCTCAGACTTTATTTCATTATGATGCTATGGTCGTTCGAGTCTCAAAACCAAATGAACAGGGCCGATACAGTCTGGGACCAAATAACGATATGATTATGACAATTTTGCGAAACCGACCAGGTATTAAAATTATCGCAGAAGTTAACGAACATGTTCCTTTCACTCATGGAGAGAACTACTTATTAGAAAATCAAATTTTCAGTAAATTTGAAAGCAAAAGCGAACTTGCAGGCCCCGCGGCAGTTCCCGCAAATGAAATCGATTCTGCAATCGGCGGCTATATTGGCTCGCTCGTAGATTCTGGTGCAACATTACAAATCGGAATCGGAAATATTTTTTCAGGTGTTCCAGATGGTTTGCAAAAAAATGGCAAAAATAACATTTCAATTTCAACTGAAATGTTCGGTGATCCAATGATGGAAATTTTCAATCGCGGCATTGCGGTAAAGGCAGAGACAGGATTTGCATATGGTTCTTCAAATTTATATAAATGGCTTCATAAAAATGACAAAGTGACTTTTGTTGAAACCGAGTATGTGAATTCGCCAGGTCGCGTTTCTCAAATTCCAAAATTTCACGCCGTAAATACAGCGCTACAAGTTAATTTATTTGGCGAAGTGAACGCAACGATGGGTCCCAATGGGCGAATTAGTAGCCCTGGTGGCCAAGTTGAATTCATGACTGGCGCAGCCAGATCTATTGGTGGAAAAGCTGTTATTGCAATTCGCTCAACAGCCAAGGGTGAAACAATTTCTTCTATTGTTTTGGATTTATATCGAGGACCAATTACGACGCCTCATGAAAGCGTTACTCATGTCGTAACAGAATATGGAATTGCAGCTTTATCAGGTAAAAATGAAAGCGAAAGAGCCGC
>JAYTMM010000300.1:0-11309 GCA_043728555.1 Pseudobdellovibrionaceae bacterium | reverse complement strand
GGTTTATTTTTAAATTTAGAAAATGAAATATTAAAGGACGAATTGGTTCGCAAGGCCATAGCGACTGTTATAAATAAGAAAAAAATGACGGATGCTTTTTTTGAGGGCTTGTTAAAACCGGCTGACACAATTATTTCAGAAGCAGATCTAGCGTTTTTGAGAAAAAAACCAGCTTTCGACATTGCTTTGGCAGAAAAATATTTAGACCAAGCAGGTTGGAAATTATCAGCCGACAAAAAATCACGTGAAAAAAAAGGTCAAAAACTTATTTTAGAATTTAAAACATCTGCAGGTATTCGGGTTCTTGAAACTGTACAAACGTATTTATGTGCTGAATTTCAAAAAATTCAAATCGAATGTCAGATTAAAAACCAACCACCCAGAGAATTTTTAGGTGAAAGTGTTCCACATGGAAAATTTCAACTGGCGATGTTCGGACAAGCAACCTATCCAGATACATCATTGAAGGGCCTATTTCACTCTGGTGAAATTCCGTCGGCAAAAAACGCATGGGCTGGTGGCAATATACAAAGATTGAGTTCAGAAAAAATGGATCAGCTGATTTCAGATTACGATCATGAATTTGATTTTAACAAAAGAATTATGATTTTAAAAAATATGGATCAAATGATCATCGAACACAATTGGGTTGTGCCATTGTATCACAGACGTGAAGCCGTAGTGCTGCCAAAAATTTTTTCTGGTTTTACTGATGATTTTAAGGGTACAACGCTGGTTTATCCCGAACGATGGAGAATGTAGTGCATTTTATTCGCAAGCGTTGGTTGAATCTGCTGACTGCTGCTGTCTGCGTAACAAGCATGTATTACTTTTTTAATGGCCGGTACTTTGTTATTTCTGATTATAATTATTTAGGAATAGCCAACTTATCATCTTGGGATCAGGTCTGGATAGAATATAGAAATAGCCTGCTTCTAAGTCCTTTGTTGTCTTATAGTCTTTATGCTTTTCATCGAATTTTGAATTTTGACTTATACGATTCTAAGTATTTTTCAATATGCATTCTGTACATATTTGCGTATTTAAATACTATTCTGTTTTCGGAGGCAAGAGGTCAATCAAAAAAAGTATTCGCAATTGTTCTTATATTTTTCACAAACTATATTTTATCAGAAATTAATGGATTCAATAGCACGCTATTATTCCTAAGTTTAATAGCGATTCACTTAATTCATATTAAAAACGAACTCCATTTAAGTTACTGGAAAACTTTGGTTCTTGACGTTGTTACAATCCTAATAGATTTTTTTGGGATAGCCGTTATCATATCCAAAAATATACAGAATATTTATATTAAAAAAAATATTAAAAAAAATATTTTAGGCTTAGTCTTTTATTTAGTCGTATTCGTTTTTACATACCTTCACTTACTGCAACATTTTTCAATAAAAATTGTTAGTTTAGATCCGCTTCTGATGCTCTGGCATAATTTGCTACCGAGCAGAAATCTTGAATTTTTATTTATATTAATTTGTTTGTTTAATTTTGGCCTGTTGTACAATCGAATGCTTCTGAATGCTAAATTTTTGAATCAAATATTATTCTTGGCAGTTGGATCGCTTTTTTCTTCTTATATGATTTTATTTATATATAATCCAATTACAAGCAGGCCATTTATTTTTATTTTCTATATTTTATTGGTATTTATGATTGAGTCCATATTTTCATTCGTTAATCAATTATCCTGCCGACTAAATTCGGAAACTAGAAAAATATTTTATGAATACACAATAGTTTTTTGTCTGGGGATATCATTTTTTAAGTCAAGCATTGACAGACAACATATGTTCGTTGAAGTCTATCAATCCAATAATATATTAACAATCTCAGGCGCATTAGATTTGGCTAAGCAAGCGAACATTAAAGATATAATTATAGAAGCGAACAGTTGCATAGGTTTAGAACCGGAAATTTCAAAGCGAAATCTGAACTTACTGACCTGTATAAAAAAAGACTCCAGTTATTTGTCAAAAGTTTTTTTCGCTGAAGACACGCTTTCGAATAAAAATATAAATGAGTTTTATTATATAGATACAAACACGCTTTCGCTTTTCATGCCACAAGTGTATTTAAATTTTGTAGGTTATGAATATAAAAAAATTAACGACGTGAACTTAATAAGAGTAACACGCTATTTCAAAAACTGATCTCCAAAGACCGTGCTATCATTGTGACCATTTTTGTATTTATATCCACTCATTTTTTTGAGCATCAAAACAAGTCTAAATCTGTTTTTTAAAATACGAAAAATTAAAAAAATGCTATCCGGACGAATTAGGTGCTCTGCCATTTGTATGAGTCCGATTCCTAAAATAATTTTTGGGATTAAAAACAGAAAATCTAATTTAGTCATCGTTTGAATTTCAGATTTTTTTGATACAGTCATATAAATAAAATTTTGAGACATATTTGGTTTTGCGATTCGTTTTTTTTCGATGCTGAACATATATTTTGAATCAAAAAAAATATTGAAACGGCGATTTTTATTTTCAGGGTGTATAAGCCCGATTCGAATCGGGAACGGTAATATTTTCTGTGAATTTATGTCAACGACAGTAATTTCATCTGAATACAATTGACCCTTTTGTTCATCGATAATTTGTTTCGCCAAGGTACTTTTGCCAGACCCCGAATCAGCATACACGATTGAAGTTATGTCTGAATTTTTGAATGACAACGCATGTAAGCGCATCATTCCACGCAGATCCATACTCTCGCCGACAGAAGATAAAATAAAAAAATATAAAATATCGTCAACAGCATTAAAGCTTAGGCTGCGGATCTGAAATATTTTTTCATATCGGGATATCAATTCTGCCGATGCCGTTATTTTGTCATTTAGTATATATTCGTAGCCTCTGACAAAAAAACCTTTTTGATAAAATCGGCACATTTTTGTTCGCGATAAATACAAGCCTGTGGACTTTTCAGGTAAAATATTTTCTATGTAAATGTCTAAATCAACTTTTTGGTGGGTGTTTGTCGATTTAAAAAATGAAAAATCTTCGATAAATGAAAACATCTGCAAATTAAAATCTCGGCAATTTATACGCACATTGAATCCATAAAAATTAAAATATAGTGTTCGCATTAATAGGTTAACCTAAGAAAATTGATTAATAATATTTTGAATTTCAGTAAGTTAGATATTTTAAAATTTACAATTGTTCCCAAGATCTGACTTTCAATAATCGGGGCTTCATTTTCGATATAATTTTTTAGACTTCGCGTAATGAAAGTTTTATTCTTTTGTAAACGCCAAATAAAGTGACATGTTAATTTGCGATCTTTTTTAAATAATATAATATCAAATGTTTTGTAATTCAATTTTTTCTGAAATTTAATATTTTGGCCGATGCGCATGACGGGATGCATGGAATCAGAAGCGATTTTAAAATCAAGATCTAGTTTTTCGATGTCATTCACTTTTGGTAAACAACCTTTCCAGATTTAATAATCAATACCGGGTGGCGAAGAATTTCTGGGTTTTCTTCGGGATCAGTTTCATAAACTGAAATATCAGCTTCTGCCCCAACTTTAATTCCATAATTTGATCCAAACAGTTTTTCTGAGGGTAAGCTTGTGGCAGCTTTTATCATATCTTTGGGTTTGAAGTTAAATTCCTTCAAAGATATTAATATGTCAATGGCATGTAGGCCTCTTTCAGTGTAGCCAGATGCAGAATCTAGGACGGCATCGGATCCAAAAATCAATGAAAATAATTTGTCTTTTAGTTTTTGTATTTGTTGAATCTGATTGTTGTGTTTGTTTTTGCAAATTGAATTATGTGCGAAGGATGATTTTTCAAAATTGATGCAGTCAGAATAATTTTCAACAGTCAGGACGACATTCTGCTGCTGATTTTCTAAATCTAAATCAGCGACCTCATACATGTGTTCAAGGCTATTCGCGCCACTTTGCAGCGCGGATTTGGCGCTTTCAGAAAATTCGCTATGAATAGCAACTTTGAAATTTCTAGATTTCGCTTTTTTAACGAATTGGATTAAATTATTTTCATTTAAGTGTTCATCTTTTTTTGAATTATCAGCGTAGACTTTGATCCAAGATTTATTCATTTTTTTATACAGATCAAGGAGGACATCAATATTTGTATTTTCACCGATTACATTGTATTCGTTGGGGTAATTCAAATGATCTATTTGGCTTGTCGAAAACGATATCCCTGGGCCAGTACTTATGAAATTGGGTACATAAATTTTATTTCTGGAAAGATGCTCTGATAATTTATAATCTAAAAAAAATCCTGAATTTCCTAAATCGCGCACGGTAGTGAATCCGTACTTTAACATTGATTTTAAATTTCTGACGCCTAAATTTATTCGCTGTGCATCTGAAAGTCCCGCTGAATATTCTAAAGCTTGCTTCCATGTTTTGGCATCAGCGCTGTCGATGGCCATTACATGACTGTGGCTATCAATTAAACCAGGCAAAGCTGTACTGTGTTGATAATTCAAGTTTAAGCATTCGTCATTTTCTATAAACGCAGAGTCTGATTTAATATCTGTGATAAAATTTTCAGAAATTTTTATTTGAACATTATTTAAGTTATTTGCGTGTTTAATATTTAATAGCGTGCACTTTTTCTTCGACATTTCATGATATGAAATGATGGTCGCTGGTATTATAAGAGTAAAAAATAAAATGAAAAAATAGATTCGGTACTGCATCAGATTTTTAACAAAAATGAATTATGAAGTTTATGCCACAAATATTTTTTAGTGAATCCCAAAGCTATAATAATCAAAACACATGTGATAAATGGTGACATTAAGTTTTCAGTGTCATTTGGGTTTAACCCAGACCTAAACATTGATAAAAATGAATTCAGTGGATTCAAAGCGATCACATTTTGAATACGAACGGGCAAGTTCGTGGATCTGTAAATAACGGGCGATGAAAAAAACAAGATCGTAAAAATAAAGCTTAAAATAAATTTCACATCTTTGTATAAAGTATTTAATAAACTAGAAATAAAACTGAGGTAATAAGCTAAAATTACGAATGGCAAGGACCAAGCCAACATAATTGAAACGGGGACTATCGAATTAAAATCTTTAAAAATTAAGTAACCAGCAACAATCAATACTGCAAACAAAAAATGGATATAATTTTCGATAACTAAAGCCAATATTAATATTTCGGGTTTAATATTTAAACACTGAATCAGTGACGAATTTGTTTTTAGGTGATTACAACTCATGTCGGCTGTTTGGCTTAAGAAAAACCACGGAAATAAACCTGTCATTAGATACAATGAATAATTTGAAATTTCATGGCCAAAAAAATTAGAAAAAATATAGGATTGAACAAAAAATAATAAAATCGGATGTAAAATCACCCAAATGAAGCCCGTCAGAGTTCCGCGGTATCTGACTTTCAAATTAATCACAACTAAATTAAATAGCGATTTAAACATTGTTCGCGCCCAACATTCGATAGCAAGCGATCGCTTTTTGCAGGTTGCCATCGAAAATAATTTCATTATTATCGATAACAATGCCTCTATTACATTTTTCGGTCAGTGCATCGATATTGTGACTGACGTATATAAATATCTTTGCATTTAAAAGTGAATGATCAAATTTGCTGCCTAATTTTTCTTTGAAAAATTCATCAACATGAGAGCTCATTTCATCTAAAATTAACAGTTCACGTGATCTTGCAAAAACGGCAGCCCAACAAAGTCTGGATTTCATACCCAAACTATAGGTTTCTACTAAAAAGTGAATAGATTCATTCAGCTCGGCTAATTGAATTGATTCGTTCAAAATTTGTACGTGTTCTTTGTGATTCAGATCACTATAAAGATGACTGATTAAAAATTTTAAGTTTTCAAGGCCTGTTAATTCACTGAATAAGCAATTCTCAAGTTGCGAGGCGTAGGTCGATTTTAAAACGTTTTTTAGTTGTCCAGATGTTGGTGCAATTTGTCGCGCTATAATTTTACATAACGTCGTCTTTCCCGAGCCGTTTTTTCCAAAGATTGCAACTTTATCGGACGTGTTGAATGTGATATTTATATTTTTCAAAACAGAGTCTGTCTGTCTGGATTCTATCAGATGGGTCAATGGATTTGTGAACAATTCAGTAATTACGGATTTTAGGCTATCTGAGGAATAGCGCTTGCTTGTTCTTAAGAGATTAATATTTATAAGTTCAACCAAAATTAGCCCATTTTTCTGTTGGTTTTTTTATTGCTTTTTGAATACGATACTTCAGATTATAGTATATGTCTGAACATAAGATCAACATTTCGAGCTTAAATTATTGATGTCTGTCACGGTTGCGGTCGTAACTTATCAGAGATTAGCTAAGCTGCAGAAAATGCTACCCAGCTTAGGATCAGCACTAGCCATTCCAAATTTGAACATAGATGTTAAAATAATTTTTTATATCAATGGTGCAGACCACCAAAGTGTGAATTTCATCCGAGAAAGTAATCTGAGTATTCAATTAATAGAATCTTCAGAAATTTTGACCCCCGGTGCAGCCAGAAATATAATCTTAAAATCTATAGAAACTGAATGGGTTTGTTTTTTTGATGACGACATTATTGTTCCAGAAATTTTTTTTAAAAAATTTAATGATTTGGTCAAAGAATATCCTGATGTCGGCGTTTGGGGCGGACCTAATGTTACCCCTTTAGATTCGTCGCCGTTTGAATTTGATATCGGTTTTATTCTAAGTAGTTACTTTGTCACAGGTCCAGTTTCAAAAAGATATAGGTCGGTTGCAGATAATATGGTAGGCAGTGAGCTGAATTTGTCTTTGTGCAATCTGATTGTTCGTTCATATATCCTAAAAACTGAAAAATTTAATAATCATGTGATCACTGCAGAAGAAAATGAATTACTGTACAGATTAAGAAAACAAAACATACAAATGCGTTATTCAAACTTCTTAGCTGTCGGACACTATCGAAGGCCCAGTTCCAAATACTTTCTTAATCAGATTAAATACTATGGTTTTGGTCGCGGACAAGTGCTACGAATTCATGGATATCCTTTGCAGTCTACGTTTTTGTTGGCTGGAATTACGCTATGTATTTATGTCTTTAAAGCATATTTTGTTTTATTTCCTATTCTTCTGTTAGTAGCTAACTTTATTCATTATTCATTAGATAGAAAAAAAATAAATATTCAAATTTTATTTTTGCCGTTAAAAATTTGGTTTATGTATGGATTTGGTATTTGCCTAGGATTTTTTAATAAAAAGAAAATTTTATTTCATAAGACTGTAAGATCTGTGGATCAGAGCCCGCAGGAACATAAATCATAAAATTATTATTCGATCTTAAATTTTTAATGTATTGGATCACTTTGATATGTATTGGATCAAAATATGTAAATACATAATTTACAGACCGTAATAAATCTTTTTTATATTTTAAATCGGCGTAAGATTTTAGTATGATAAACGTTGTATTTTCAAAGTTTGTACAATTTTTTTTATAGTTATTTATTTGATCTAGGCATGTTGTCGAAAACGAACTGTCTGAATTCAGATCAGAAACAAAATAAATCGTGTCTAAATTGTAATTTTCGCCTGTGAAATAATAACTGAATGAATCAAAAAAAGCTGATCCTTTCTTTGTGTCTGCGAATTGAGGCAACCCATTCTTATGAATTAATAACGATTCGGGCCACGAATGGTTTTCAATGAATAATTGAACGATATTTTTTAAGTCTTCGATGTTAGTAATGTTATGATTGTTTTTCTCTGCAATTTTTTTAGAAATAGTACCTATGCGTTCAATTTTCATTTCGATCAATTCACATAATGTCTTAATTTTTAAATTATATAAATTTTCATGTTCATAGACTGCGGGTATTAAATTCGGGCTAATAAATTCGACAGTCTCTGTATCACAATCGCTGTGGCCACCCCAGTCCGTCAAAAAAGATTTATATCCAGCAGATTGTGCTTGCGCGACAGAAACGCCAAAATCTTCAGATATGAATGTTGATAAATTAATGATAACAGAATTTTCTGGAATTTTTGAAGTCCAAGATTCTGAGTCATGCCAATTTAAAATTACAGGCTTATTTTTCCATATCTGATTTTGGATATATTCAGTACAAAGTCTTTTGAATTCAAATTTTTCAAAACGTCCGTGGTTTTCATGAAATGAATTGTCGTATCCTCCGAAGCAAAACAGTTTGAATTCTATTTTTGAATTTTTATCTAGATGGTTAAAAATTTTCAATAAAACATCGAAGTTTTTTTGAATAGAAAATCGACCTGAGTAGATGATATGAATAGGCTTCGCAGTATTTATATTTTGTATGGTCGGTGGTTTTTTAAATAATTCATATCTTGGTATGACTTGGATGTTTCTAGGCTCTAAACCTACCGATTCAACGAGAAAATCTTTAGTTTTTTGGCTTAGTACCCAAATTAGTATTTTCGAAAGCTGCCAGTTTGGAATATCAAATATTCTTTTGATAAATCCCCCCATCAGTACAACATTCAGGATTTCTTTCGAATTATTTTCAGGGTATCGATCATTATCCGGATACCATGTGGGGTAAGTATTTCCAATTGATTTCAAGTAATTAGATATTTTAATCTCTAACATATCAATACTCCGATAGGATAAATCGAAGTCGACGGAGGTGGGTAATATTTTAAATTTTTTTATCATAGATAGCCGCATTTTTTTAGGTATGAAACACTAGAGCCTGTCTTTTTATATTTATGAAGACCTTTTTGGGGATCTTTAATTACAATTGCGTCGGTTTCGAAATTGACCCACGGCAGTTGCTGTAAATTTTTTCGAGTAACGATTTTTGAGAACGATCCTCTATAAAAATTAGAAATTTGGACAAATAACGGATCGTTAAAACTATAAAAAATTTGGTTTATTGAACCAGGAAAAATAAGTTTTTTTTGTGCGTAAATATCTTCAGCTAATTTGGAAAACTGAAGCTCTTTACTTGAGGAAGCTATCGATAAACAATCTGCAAAGCGAGTATTTAAAAATTTTTGTGTATAATAGTCTGATTTTATATGTGAAATTTCAGTCACCGAATGCAGACAGGCTATTATTGCTATTGCTAATTCTTCGCAGTTAATATGTGGACCTAGCGGACCATTTTTAGTAGAAATAAGATAAACTTGGTCCATAAAATATTTTTTAAAATCGCTGGATCCACCCCAATCACTGAGTATACAAAAATTGCGTGTCATTAAGCTTTGCAATATAGCCATCCCGAAGTTTTCATCTGAATGCAAACTTGCGCTTATCACTAGATATGATTTTTTAGTAAGTTTTTTTTGAATTTCTACTCTTTCTACAAAACCAGCAAAATGAACATCTGCAGTTAAGTCTAGTTGATGGACTAAGTTTTTTAAAAAAGCCTGATAGTCTGTGCATGCTATGCCACAGTTGGGCGAGCCCAAGTGATCTTCTTTGCCGAAGAAAACAAGCGGCGGCAATTTCTGAATATTTTTTTTTGCAATTGAGTAGGCGTAGATGATCGAATGCAAATTTTTTTGCGGCGAGATGCGCCCAATATACAGGAGGCTATCAATGACTTTTGGTTTATTTTCAATCGCAGAATCATAATCTGAATTGAAAAATGGTACAATTTGCACATGAGCTTTCGGCAAAATAGATAAGACTGTTAATTTATCATTTTCGCATGTTGAAATGAATATGTCTGATTCAAAAAAAAGATTTTCATTAACCCAGTATCTATACGGCCAAAATGCGATCGTTGCCATGTTATGGACATAAAATATAAATGGGATATCAACTTTCATTTCAAACCGAAGACATCGTATGACCTGAGTCATCTTATATGTAAAACAAGTGACAATAATTTTTTCGCAATGAAATAAGGATTTTATAACCTGATTAATTTCGATTTCATCAATAGACACGGTTTGAATTTTATGATTTAAATCTTGGCCATACTGGACCCAAGTTCGTTCAATATGCGGAATAATTTCCTGCATGCTGGTCCAAACAAAGTTTTCTTTTGATGTTAATATTCCGATCGTCATAATTTTTTTCTAATGAAATATTTTTCAACAGCCATGCCATAAACGGGAACAGTATCCAGAAATTTACAAGCATCCTGTATAGTTTCGATGATAGGTTCGCCCATAATGTTTAGGCTTGTATTTAAGACGCAAAATAAGCCAGTTAGATCGCCAAAATCTGAAATTAATTTATAGAATTTTTCGTTCTGATGTGGAATTACTGTTTGCATTCTTGATGTATTGTCAACATGAGTGACCTCGGATAATTTAGTTTTGTATTCAGCTTTGACTTGAACTGCAAATGACATGTATGGATTTTTGAAATTTTTGGGTAAATGAAAATATGTTTCAGCTCTGCTATCAAGAACACTGCTGCCGTAGGGTCGAAAGGACTCGCGAAATTTAATATTTAGATTTAATTCGTCTTTGACACCGATTTTATCGGGACGCGCTAGAATACTACGATGACCCAGCGACCGTGGTCCAATTTCGCTGCGACCCTGGAACCAACCAATAATTTTACCATCAGCTAACAAATTCGCACAATGCTTTGAAATACAGTCTGGTTTTATTATTTCAAAATCTTGAAAAACAGAAAAAATTATATCATCGGTCGGCATTGACTCTGTTGCACCAAAAAATCCATTTTGAATATCATGTGTCCACGCTCTCCAAGATGGGTTGTATGTTTTTGTAAATTTATAATAAGCAGTACCAAGACCGATACTTTCATCGCCAGGATTGGGTGGGACAAAGACTTCATCAAAAATATTTTGCTCTAAAATTTTTATATTCGTTGTGCAATTCAGCGCACAGCCACCAGTTAAAATGATTCTGTTATATTCGGGATATTTTATTCTTAAATCTTTTAATTGATCTAAAATATTTTTTTCAAAATATTTTTGTACAGATAAAGAAATTTTTTTATATAAATTTAAATTTGGACTTTGTTCCCAGCTATTTTTGTCTTTATTTTGAAAAGATTTGGACCAATCTAAGTCATCAAGAAATTTCTCCGAATTTTCTATATTTAAAAATTCTGAAGACAACGGAGCCAGTCCCATGACTTTCCCCGCGGCTCGCTTGGAATTAAATATGTACTCAGCAGCCTTTTCATACATTGTTCCCAAGCCCTCGCTGAAATAGTGGGTTGGGTATTTTTCGCTACGCTTAAAGGTTTGCCATTTTTTTTGTACACATTGAAGCTGTCCGTTATCGAATAAATAAATTGAACGTTCTTCGGCCGTATTTTCATGTATATTTGTGTGATTGGGGAAAAA
>JAYTMM010000299.1:0-7808 GCA_043728555.1 Pseudobdellovibrionaceae bacterium | reverse complement strand
CGTAAATCTTGATTTTTCCAATCAACTTCTGAAATAGCACCACGCATGTTGCGTACTGTGAACCAATCTTCGACGTCGAAACTTAAAGCAATCGGATGCGGATTTTTATTCATAATATTGCTCTGTGTAACTTTGGACCATTTTTGATAATGAATAGTTTGAACGTACGACTTGACGCGATTTTTCAGCCTGAGATTTAAGATCAGGTTTACTTTGATAAATATTTTTTAATATTTCAAACAGCGCAGATGGATTTTTAATGTCATAAAATTCTAAGGCTCCATGAGCTGTTTCTTTGTGCGGAGCAATGTCACTGACGATACAATATTTTTCTGAAGCCATCGCTTCAAGTAAAGCCACAGGGTGACCTTCACTTTTTGAAGAGCTCAAAAATATTTCACCTTTAGATAAAACCTGAGTCGCATCATTTGTAAAGCCATGCATTGTAACATTTTTTTCTAAATTATTTTCAACGATATATTTTGTGTACACGTCTTCGATTGATTTTTCTTTGGCTGTGCCAGCGTGATGAAATTCATAGGGTATGTTAGCTTCAGATAGTAATCGGCATGTGTTTAATAAATATTCTAAGTTTTTAACTGGTGAAATACGAGCAATTGTGACCAGTTTTAATTTTTCTGAATTGCTCGAATTTGTTTCATCTTCGATAAATGTTTGCGGTATAAAACGACCGGTATCGACGCCGTTTGGAATGACTTTTAAAACTGATTTTTTAACATTGGGGCAGCTTTCAATAATTGAATCTTTAACAAAATCTGATACGGCTATGATTCGATTATAAAAATAACTGGCTAAAGCAAAAAAATATTTATATTTTTTATGTGTTAAAAAATGCGTCAACGTATGTTGCGTATGAATTAATTTTAATTTGGGAAAACGCATTTTTAAAATAACAGCGTACTCCATTGGACCAAAATCGTGTGTATGTATCACATCAATTTTATTTACTTTAATTGTTTGAATTAAATGACTGACGAGCTGCCAATCGCGGCCAGCTTTTTTTTTGTAGGTCATCACGGAATAACCACTGTCTTTCATGGTTTTTCCGATACCCAAAAGCTCTGTGGTTTCATAGGTAAAAAAATGTTGTGTTGTACGATCAGAATATGAATTGGCAGCGATTTGTTCCAACAGTCGCTCGATACCGCCCAAATTTAAATATTCTACCAAATGAAGTACGTTCATACGTCATTTCATAGCAAACTTTGTACTCAAGTGAAACTATGAATATCTGAATTTAAATATCCGCACAAAATAGCATGCACACCGTTAGGTTGATTCTTGGGTGTCAAACTTTTTGACACCTATTAAATTAATGCATTTTATGACGTGACCTTTTGCTGATATTCAGAATTTAGGGTATCAAATAACTATCCAATATGAAAAAAATTGTCATCGTTTCTTCATTACAAATTTTTAAACCGCTGTCTGGCGGTCAACTGCGCACAGCGAATTTAGCTTTGTCACTTGGTGAATTAGGTTATGATGTATTGATTTATTCACTGACTGGACGAAAACAAAATTATCTAAGATTTAAAAAAAGTGACCTGACTACAATTAATTCTGGTGTCAGTGAATTCGTAAATAGAAATATTATTTTTGGTCTGATTCAGAGATTTTTTTATATTATGAATTGGCCGCCACTTTGGATTTTTTGGATATTAAAATATTATGTTCCTGAAAATTTAAAAACTGAATTAGCAGACTGCGACATTGTCATTGCTGATTTTCCTTTCTTGGCTCCGATTTTTAAACATACAAACGGCCAATCATGGCTAAATACACATAATGCAGAATATGAGTTGTGGTCAAACAAACCAATATTAGAAAAAATTGTAAAAAAAATTGAAATCGCAGCAATGACATCAGCGGAAAAAATACTTTTTTGCAGTGACAACGATCGATTCAAATTTTTAAATTTAGATTCGACACTGTCGCAAAAATCAGTCGTCGTTGCCAATGGCGTACGCCCAACAAAATTCTTTGAAAATATAAACTTGCGATCTGAGTTTCGAAAGTCGCTAGGCATTGATGAAAAAAATAAAGTTTTTATTTTTACAGCCAGCCAATTTGGACCGAATGTTTCGGCCTTTCATTTTTTAAAAAAATTCTGTGCTGACTATTCAAATATACTGATTGAAAATCAAATTATTATTTTAATTGTCGGCTCGGTCAGTAAAGAGAAAATAGATTTACCTTACTTAAAAGTGACAGGTCGAGTTGATGAGATCGCTACCTATATTTGCAGCGCAGACTTTGGTCTGAATCCGGTCACTGATGGTTCAGGAGTTAATGTAAAAATGATGGAGTTTTTGTCGGCACTATTACCTATACTGTCAACAGTCGTCGGTGCACGAGGTTTAAGTCTGGACATGGATAAAGATTATATTTCATTTACGAATGAAAATTTAATCAACAAATTGCTGTTGGCAGCTGAATCTGATTCTGAGACAATGAACAGAATGGCTTTGATTGCGAAAGCAAAAAACCAAGAACAACTTGATATGAAGAGCAGTCTTAAAAAAATACTGCCCCACACCTAGGAGTTACAGTGTTCGACATTTCAGTTCCTGACAAAAAATTTTTTATCACCATATTTAGAAAATATAAGTTTTTTTTCAGCTTATTGTTTATATTTACCATAGCAGCTTTAATTTACGTTGCCGTAGCTCCAAAAATTTATTTAATCAGCAGTCGCGTTGCAATTTTTAGGATTAAATTCGAAGACCCTGATCACGGATCTGATGACTCACGAAATCGCTGGATCTGGGTCCGCGACGGTTTAAATATCAATAGCGCAGTTGTTTCTGACGTCGAGATTAAAAAATTGATCGAAAGCAATGATATCGCGAAAGTATTTACTGCTAAATTGACTGATGACAACGATAAAATTCGATTTATCAGATCACTCATCACAGTGACCTACACAGGTGGCGATGAAAGTAATTATATTATCGATGTCAAAAGCACCGATGCCAGATTATCATTTGAAGTAAATAAGTATTTTTTTAATTACTTAAAATATCTGGCTCTACAAAAAGATCAGGATGATTTCAATACACTGATTGGTAATCTAGAAATGGCCGCTAGGAACTTTGATGTTAAATCTGCTGATTACCAAATGTATCGAAATAAAATTACGAAAATGAAATTTGAACAGACAATTGCCCAAACACAAAAAGAACGTGCATTTCAAATCATTTCAGCGCCTGCCTTTTCGAAAACTAAAATTTGGCCCAAGAATCAGTCGATATTAACCTTAGCGATTTTGCTTGGCGTGTTAATGGGAGTTATCGCAGAGTACGCCGTTGCCCTGCTGAAAAAGCAAAACGATAGGTAATTTCAGTTGTTTTTATCGCCGCTAATACCACTTATGTTGTACCTAGGACTGAGCATAACGACTCTGCACCTAGAATTTGATTTTTTAGTAAATAACCATTTCGAATTTTTAATTTTTTCTTGGACGTTATTAGCAACGTTTTTTTATTTCATACAGAACAAAATTGAAATTCGTGTATTTCTAAAAAAATCAGCTGTCCCATTTTTTTTAGTCTTGCTGTTGATATTAGCGCCAGCCGTGTCATCGTTTTTTAGCGATGATTACCTAAATATTTTAAAAGACGGCGAATATAAAACATTGGTCAAAATTTTATGCCTGTGCCCGTTTTTGTTTTATTTTTTAAACAAAGAGCGTCTTAAAAATTGTATCTTAAATTCAGTTGTGTTTTTTTATACCGTATTTGCATTTTATTTTTTATATCGTTTTTTTGTTTTGCACGAAGCCCGGGAATTCGATTTGCGCCCAACTTTGCATATTCGTCATGGCGATCCCAATTTTTTGTGTTTGTTTTTTTCTGTTATGGCGCCGATGTGTTTTTCTATCGCCAAAGATTTTTTTGCGGGCAGAAAATATTTAAGATTTTTAATCGCAACATTTAGCGGCTTGCTGTTAATTTATTGTGCCCTTGTCACTGAATCAAGGATGGGTTTGATCTCGCTATTCACAGGATTAGGTCTGCTGTTTATCATTTCAAAATTACAAACAGTCGTCAAAGCATTCGCCATTGGAGCAGCTAGCGCTTTGGTTGTATTTACGATGAGCCAAGAAACTGCGCTATCAAATCGCTTTTTAGATATTAAAGATAAATCCAGTACGGATCGAATACTGACTTATGAAAACGGTATCAAAGCATTTATGTCGGCACCCATTTTTGGTGTCGGCATGCATGCTGCACAAAAAACATATTTTGAAAACTCAAAATACCCCGACTTTCAAAGCGATTCGAAACGATTAGAAATACACAGTACCTATTTAAATGTGCTAGCTGAACTGGGATCCTTCGGTTTTTTTATTTTCTTTGCTTTATTATTTTGGTGTTTTCATTTGATCATCAAAAGCACAAATAAAAATAAGATTTTTATTTTAAGTTCCTTTGTTATTTTATTTTTATCAATGTTGACAATTGGTGTGGCGTACAAAGATTTAATTTATGTGCATATATTTATGCTTGCTGGCCTTTCGCAGAATCAGGAATTAGATGTTTTCTGAATATTTATTTTGGATTTTTTTTAGTCTGATTCTATTTCATTATGTCGGCTTCGGCTGTGTTGTTGTATTGGCTGGGAAAATATTAAAAAAATCTGTCAACAGCCTTGAGCTGGCAGATAACGATTTGCCAACAGTATCATATATAGTCGCGGCCTATAACGAAGAACGCATCATTGAACAAAAAATTAAAAATGACTTAGTCTTGGATTATCCAAAAAATAAAATTGAAATCATCGTCGTAACGGATGGATCAAATGATAGGACGGCACAAATTGTTGAAAATTTAGCAAAGACAGCAAATGTTGTGGCCCTACATTCACCGGACAGGAAAGGAAAAACCGCAGCCCTGAATCGCGCCATTGCCATAGCTAAAAATGATATTTTAGTATTTTCAGATGCGAACAGCTTTTTTAAACCAGACGCCCTGAAAAAATTAATCCGGCATTTCACTGACACAACCATTGGTGGCGTTTGCGGCCGCAAAAGCATTTTGCAACACGCTGACAGAAAAGCTTCGTTAGGTGATCGTCTGTACTGGAATTACGAGTCGACGCTAAAACAAGCCGAAAGTTATCTGGGTTCGATCGCAACTGCTGATGGCGAAATATTTGCTTTACGAAAAAAATTATTTAAACCTGTTTCAGAAAAATTAATTAACGATGATTTAATAATTACACTGGATATTATTCAGCAAAATCATCGTGTCATTTATGACGAAATGGCCATCACAGAAGAAGAAGCCTCGTTAACTCTAAAAGATGATTTTAATGTGAAATCACGAATGGTTTATGGCGGCCTGCAAATCATTGCGCTTTATTTTAATGTTCTAAATCCGTTCAGAAGCTGGTTCGGACTGCAGTTTTTCTTTCACAAAACATTACGATATTTGATGTGGTTATTATTGGTTGGTATTTTATTATCAAATTTATTTTTATTGCCACAACAAAATAATTTTTATTCGGTATTTTTCGGTCTGCAAATATTATTTTACTGCATGGCTATGACAGGTTTTATATTAGACCGTTTTCAAATTTCAACCGGAATTTTATATTTACCGTATTATTATTGTAATGTGAATGTCGCCGCAGCCAAAGGTTTTTGGTTTTTTATAAAACAACAATCAAACGTGGACGTATGGAAAAAAGCACAACGATGAATTTACTGACGAACAAAGATTTGATCGTTTTTGGCGAAGATTTTGCCAGACATCCACATTCATTGGAACATCTGCTACGTCCGCTCTTTAAAAATAATCGCTTTATTTGGGTTGAAACGATTGGAATGCGCTCACCAAGACTAAGTTTATATGATTTAAAAAAAATATGTCTGAAAATTTTTCGCTGGTTCAGGTCTGAAAAAAAAATATCTGCAGCCAGCAAAAAACCTGAATCGATTCATATTGTAGCGCCATTTATGATTCCTTATAATCAGTTTTCAGCGATTCGCTGGTTCAATAAAAAGAGCGTTTTAAAAGCTGTTCAAAAAAAAATGATCGAACTGGATTTTAAAGCCGATTTTACAATTACATCCGTGCCTAATTCATGTGATTACGTTGGTAATTTTTCAGAAAAAAAAATAGTCTATGTCTGTGTCGATGAATTTTCGCTTTGGCCGGGGCTTGATTTTAATTTGGTTTCTAATATGGAATCAATGTTATTAAAAAAATCTGATCTGGTTTTTGCAACATCATCAAATTTATTAAAATTAAAATCAAATCAGAAATCTGATACCATACTACTGACACACGGAGTGGATTTTGAACATTTCAAACTGCCCGTTAAAAAAATAAATCCTGAAAAAATTAAAATCTGTTATTTTGGTTTATTCGATGAACGTTCAGATCAATCAATTATTCAATATATTGCTGATCATGTTGAAAATTGCGAAGTCTTTATTATAGGTTCAACAACATGCAATGTCGCAAAACTAAAGGCTCATCCGAAAATTACATTCACAGGACCTGTTCAATATACTGATTTACCTGCGAAAATCTCGGATATGGATATTTTCATTTTGCCATATGTGAAAAATGAACTAACGAATAATATAAACCCACTGAAGCTGAAAGAATATCTCAGCACTGGCCGCCCCGTCATTTCAACATCATTGGCCGAAGTTTTAATGTTGAAAGATTATTTGTTTATTGCAGATTCAGGGATCGAATTTAAACAGGCGATCGATCAATTACGAAAAAATGAACTGTTTTTTGATTCTAAAAAAATACAATGTCATATGTCTGATACGCAAACGTGGATCGCCAAAGCCTGTGAATTTTCAAAAAAATTAAACGAACTGTAACTGATTACCTGCCGTGTGCGCCGACGACGACGGCTACCGTTTTTAAAATAATACCCATATCTTGAATAAAGCTTCTGTGCTTCATGTAATACAATTCGTACTGCAATTTTTCTTTTGAATCTTCGACACTGGCACCATACGGATACATGACTTGTGCCCAACCCGTCAGCCCCGGCAACATCGTGTGACGCATTTGATAAAAAGGCATTTGTGTTTCAAGTTGCTCATTAAATTCAGGACGCTCTGGGCGTGGACCTACGAAGCTCATGTCGCCTTTGAACACATTCCAGATCTGCGGCAATTCATCAAGTCGAGTTTTACGAATAAATTTTCCGATACGAGTTACCCGATGATCGTTCGCACTGGCCCATTGTGCCCCATTTTTTTCTGCATCAATTTTCATTGAACGAAATTTATAAATTCGAAATGTTTGATTGTCTTTACCTGTTCGAATTTGGCTGTAAAATGCAGGGCCTGCTGAATCTAACTTAACAATGATATAGGTTAAAATCATGAACGGAGCTGCAAACACAGCTAAAATAGACGCGAAAATAAAATCAGTGGCTCGCTTCAAACGTTCGGCACCGACACTGCTGGCAATATAAAAGCCCTGCGAATCGACGAACCATTTCGCATCTAAAATATGAATTGGTACTTTTAAAAGATGTCTTTCGTAAAATTCAGTGGCGCCGATGATGTTCACGCCATTTGCTTTTTGTATCGATAGCATTTCACGGATCTGCGCTGAGTCGTTAGTTAAACTTAACGATGTCACAATGGTCGTCCATGGTTTATTCAGCAATGTTACCATCGCCGCAGCAGATATATTTGAATCTACGTATTCAATTTGACCTTCGAATGTGATTCTTGAGAAATCTTTCTGAATAATTTGTTGAACTTCATTGGGAGCAATGACCAACCATTTTACTTTCGTACGCAA
>JAYTMM010000298.1:0-9265 GCA_043728555.1 Pseudobdellovibrionaceae bacterium | reverse complement strand
ATTTCAAGCCTGATCAGCCAAGCTCAAAGAAACCAAGTCATCGGTGATTTTAAAGCTGAAAATAATAAAAATGTTTTAGTTGCAACAGATGTTGCTGCTCGAGGTCTTGATATCACAGACGTTGATTTGGTTATTAATTTTGAAATGCCTCAGGATGCTGAATCGTATGTTCACCGTATCGGCCGCACAGGTCGCGCTGGCGCCGAAGGCAAAGCTTTCTCTTTTATTTCTGAAAAAGACGTGGATTCATTATCGCGCGTTGAAGAATATACAAAGAAAAAAATTGATATCGGATTTATCGAAGATACGGATTTAATCAAAGATTTTAAACCGATGCGTTCTGAAGAATTCGGATTTAAAAAAGGTTTTGAACGAGATTCAAATCGTGGTGGCCATAGCAGTCATGATTCGCGTGGGCCAAAGCCTCGTGGTGCTGGTGGACTTGATCGTACTGCTGGTAGCGGTGGAAAGCCACAGCGCACATCACCCGCAGGACCAAATGCTGATCGCCGTAATGATCGTCCATTGAAAAGTGGACCTGACCGCAGACCTGCGAATGGCGCAGTTCATACTGATGGAAAACCAAAATCAAATAATACGTTTCAATTGAATCCGAAGATTAGCGCGACACCAGCTGCGCAAAATAAAAATTTTAAACCTAAAAATGACAAATCTGTTTCAAATAAATCTGTGCAAACACAAAAACCAGTTCAATCTGCACCGAAGAATTTTCGTAAAAACAGCCAAGCCAATGCAAGTTTGGGTGGACGCGTGAAATCTTTCTTGAAAAGAATGTTTGGGTAATAGCTGGAATAGATGCGAACATTTGATTATTTCGAAGACTGTATTAAGTTAAATTTACCAAAGTTAGATTTGCAGTTGGCTGATTTTGAATACAGCTGGCAGATATATAATCCACGAAAGAAGATTGCGCGCTGGGGATTAAGTGTGACGTCGTTAGACGGTGAAATGACTGGGATACCTGATTTAGACAGCGTCAGCGAATACAACATTTTAAATCAAACCAAATTTTCTGAATCTGATTTTAATATTAAGACAAAACTAGGGCAGCAATTTTCAAATTTTATTGATCACGTTGATATTGGCCGCAGCCACATTATTAAATTAGGTAGCGGTGGATTTTTCCCGTTTCATAGAGATCTTGATGTAAAAACTTTTCGCGTGATTTACTGTATTGATCAATGTCATCCGCAGAATTTTATTTGGTTGCAGGATGATAAAGCTTTGAAGCTGGGTGATTCGAATTGGTATATTATTAATACTAAAAAAGCCCATGCCGTGTTTTCATTTTTCGGCTGTCAATTTGCTGTTTTTAACGTTATTCAATCTGAAAAATCGTTGAAGTTTTTAATGAGTGCGTTCGAGATTAAGTAACTATATACATTAACAACACAGAACAGATTAACCATAACGCCTAGAGCCGATTCCGAATTACCATTAACTTTCTATTAAACTCAATTAACATTAAAATAAGCCCTAACAAATAAGGAGTGCTTATGAAAAATATTATTGTATTCAGTATATTCGTATTTAGTTTTTCTGCTTTTGCTGAGAAAATTAAAATTGGTGCATCGGCCTCATTAAGTACAGCAGGCTTTTATCTTGCTCAAGAAAAAGGTTATTTTAAAAATGCCGGCCTTGATACAGAAATCATTGTTTTAAATAATTCAACAGCGCAAATGACAACTCTGCTGGCAAAAAATGAATTGCAAGTTGGTGCTGGCAATTTGATTGCCGGTATTTTTAATGCCTATTCAGCTGGTGAAAAATTTAAAATTGTTGCAGATAAAGGTCATATTTCAAAGGATCATCAATATATTTGGTTGATTGTGCGAAAAGATTTGATTGATAGTAAAAAAGTTAAAACAATTAAAGATTTAAAGGGTTTGAAAATTGGTTTGCCTTCGACTGAAGGTTCTTCGCAACAAATCGTTTTAGATCAAATGTTGCAATCAGAAAAATTATCATTAAAGGATGTTGAGTTAGTCAAAATCGGATATCCAGACATGAACGTCGCTTTGAAACAAAAAAATATTGATGCAGCTATTCAGTTGGAGCCATTTTTAGCTGGGGCTACAGAAAATGAAATTGCAGTAAAATTTAAATCAGCGCAAAGTTATCGTCCGGATCAGCAAAGCGCTGCCGTTATATTTTCAGAAAAATTTTCTAGTTCAAAAGATGCTCAAAAATTTATGAACGCTTATTTATTAGGTGTCGCAGATTATAATTCTGCTCTGAAAAATAAAGAAGAATGGCTTGCGATAGCGCCGCTGATTAATAAATATTCTAAATTAGACGGCGAAAAAAGTTGGAAAAAAATCGAAGCTGTTGGTTTAAATAATGACGGTAGTATGAATATGGATTCAATCAAGGCAGACCTTGATTGGTATGAAAAAAACGGATTTTTAAAGTCTAAAATTGAAATCAAAGACATCGTGGATTCAAAATTTGTACAACCTATTAAAAAGTAGTAAGTGCTGTCAGAATTTATTTTTATATAACGTTGAAAAGTTGGTTTTCGATGTTTTGTGAAGTCCAAAATTTAAATATTGAAATTCAAAATAAAAAATTGATAACAAATTTCAACCATGATTTTTTCTCAGGTAAAATATATTTTTTCTTTGGTCAAATCGGCCTAGGCAAAAGTTTATTGTTAGAGACTTTGGCGGGGCTACGCATAGCAACGGCGGGAACAATCACTTGGTCAAAAGAACCTAAGATCAGTTTTCTATTTCAGAAAGACAGCTTGATTCCGTGGTTAACAGTAGCGGAAAATTTAAATCTGTTGGATGCAAAAAAAACAGCCGACACGCAAATTTTATTTAAACAACTTGGTATAGAAAAGCTTCTTTCAAAAAAAGCAAATGTGTTGTCGGGTGGAGAGACTCAAAAGATTAATTTTTACCGTGCCATTTTAAATCAACCGGATGTGATCTTTGCTGACGAACCATTTAATTCATTGGATATTTTTGAAAAAAAAATCATGCACCAAATTTTATTGGAATATATTGAATCGACGGGAGCTGTGGTTTTTTGGGTCAGCCATGATTTGATTGAAATTAACAGTTTGGCAGACGAAGTTTTATGCTTTGATAAGCAATTAACAAAACACACGCAGACGATCGACAAAAAAAATTTAAATTTAGAAATTTTATCAAATTTTATTTGCGATACGAAAGTTAAGTTATGACAAATTTAATTTCATGCTGTCAGTATATTTTTAACTTTGAATTTTGGGGGCATCTTTTTTCGACTTTGAAAATATTTTCTATTGGGCTCTTTGTATCGTATAGTATTTGTTTTTTACTTATATATTTGGGTTGCATTTCTAAGGTTTGTCACAAAATTATTCACGGAGCAGTTTTATTTTTGCAACCGATTCCAAGAATTGTTGTATTTCCGTTACTGCTACTTTTTTTCGGAATTAATGATTTCGCTAGGGTCGGTCTAATTGCCATTGGATTGGTGTTTTCTAACTATTTAATTCTGGATGCAGTTGTCACTGATTTAAAAAATAGTCCACTTGTACGAATAGTTGAAGTCTATAAGGTCAGTTCATTTAAATATTTATATTTTTATTATGTCAGAGGATCGTTATCGGCTTTTTTGGCGACATACAAAAATTCAGTAGGCTACGGCTTAACTTTGGCAATAATTGCAGAAAGTAGTTTTTCGAATCGAGGGCTTGGCTATTTGATTTGGCGACATTGGGAACGTTATGAGATGCTAGAATTATATCTGGTTATTCTGGCGATTTGCTCACTAGCAATTGCCATGAATTTGATACCACAGTTTTTTCGAATAATTTTTGGACTTATAAGAAGTGAAAAATAAAGATTGATGATGTTTGATTATTTAGACGACTTAGAAAACGAAAGTATTTTTTTAATCCGCGAAGCATTCGCCCGTGCTAAAAACCCTATTTTGATGTATTCAATGGGTAAAGATAGCTCTGTGTTGTTACACTTAGCAAAAAAGGCTTTTTATCCAGAGGCAATTCCATTTTCACTTTTACACATCGACACATTATTTAAATTTCAAGATATGTACATTTTTCGCGATATGATCGCTAAAAAATTCAATATAAATTTAATTAAATATACAAATCCTGAGCTTGTTAAACTCGAAATGAATCCTTTTAATTTTTCATCTGATATCTACACCGACATAGCTAAAACTCAAGCTCTGAAACAAGCGATAGACAAATATGAATTTGATTTTGTAATTGGCGGTGCTCGTCGTGATGAAGAAAAGTCCAGATCGAAAGAACGGATTTTTTCCTTCAGAGACGTTAAACACAGCTGGAATCCAAAAAAACAAAGACCGGAACTGTGGGATTTGTTTAATACTGAAAAAAATAAATATGAAAGTTTTAGAGTTTTTCCTTTGTCGAATTGGACTGAGCTTGATGTTTGGCATTACATAAAACAGGAAAACATTGATGTTGTGCCGTTGTATTTTTCAAAAACAAGACCTGTTGTTATGCGCGATCAAAAAATTATTATGGTCGATGATGATCGGTTCAAATTGCAAGCCAACGAAAAAGTTATAAATATGAGTATTCGGTTCAGAACACTGGGTTGCTATCCATTAACAGCTGCCATTCGTTCAACTGCTGCAACAGTTTCTGAAATTATTGATGAATTGGTGCAAAGTAATTATTCTGAGCGAGAAGGTCGATTGATCGATTCCGACGCGCCATGTTCGATGGAAAAGAAAAAAGTTGAAGGTTATTTTTAAATGAAAAGTTCTGAATCAATATTAAGATTTATGACTTGTGGAAGTGTAGACGATGGAAAAAGCACCTTAGTCGGCAGATTAATTTATGAATCTGGTGGGATCTATCAAGATCAATTCGCTTCAGTTGTGCAGGACTCTAAAAAAAATATGAATGGTTCAAGTGTTATAGATTATTCATTATTTATGGATGGATTATCTGCTGAAAGGCAGCAAGGTATAACGATTGATGTTGCCTATAGATATTTTAAAACTGCAAATCGCAAATTTATCGTGGCAGATGCGCCAGGACATTTTGAATATACGCGCAACATGGCTACAGCGGCGTCAAAATCTGAAGTGGCCATCATACTGATGTCAGTAGTGGACGGGCTTCAGTTGCAGACATTACGACATGCAAAAATATCTGAAATTTTTGGTATAAAACATATTTGTTTAGTTATTAATAAAATGGATTTAGTGAATTACGATCAAAATATTTTTTTAGAACAAAAAAATAAATTTTTAAAGCAGATTAAAAATTGTAAATTCGATTCAGTTACAGTGATTCCGGTATCAGCCATCAATGGCGATTTACTGATAGAATCTTCAGATAATATGAAATGGTATTCGGAGAAAAGTGTTTTGCAATATCTGGAGACTGTTTCTGTAACAAATGATTCGGGAAAATCATTTGTTTTTCCGGTTCAGTATGTAAATATGAATTCAAAAGGTGTTCGAAATTATTTGGGCACCATTGTTTCTGGTCATTTAAAAATTGGTGACACAGTTTTTAATGCGCAATCAATGCAAAAAAATATCATCAATAAAATTGTTGTAGGTGACAAGTCATTAGGCAGTGCTTGTCAAGGTCAAGCAATCTCAGTGAATTTTAAAGATCAGATTGATATTTCTAGAGGCGATGTCTTAGTTGCAGATCCGACTTCAGTTTTAATAAGTCAAAAGTTTGAAGCTCAGATTATTTGGATGAGTTCTGATCATGCAATCGTTGAAAAAAATTACACAATTCAATTTGGAATTCAAAAAACCACAGCACAAATTTCAAAAATTAAAAATAAAATTTCCTTTAAGAATCTAAATTATATCGATACAGATGTTGTTGAAATTAATGACATAGCGTTTGTTGAAATTGAATTGGCTCAATTGCTAGTTATCCAAAAATTTGAACAGCTAAAATCTTTGGGAAGTTTTTTATTAATTGATAAAATGAGTCATCAAACAATAGCAGCTGGGATTGTTTGTGGAGTCGATTCTATGATTTTAAAAAATAGATCAGACAAGCCTAAAGTTATCTGGTTTACGGGTTTGTCTGGGGCTGGCAAATCGACTTTAGCAAAGGCGCTTGAAGTGTCATTGCGGGATTTAAAAATAAAAAGCATTATCTTGGACGGCGACACAATCCGCAATGGATTGAGTCGTGATTTGGGTTTTTCTGTGTCTGATCGTGCTGAAAATATTCGTCGAATTTCAGAAGTTGCAAAACTCATGTTGGAGGCAGGCATAACAGTCATAGTTGCAGCCATTTCGCCATTTTCAATAGAGCGAGAATTGGCAAGCCAATTGGTTGGCGCCAATAATTTTATTGAAGTCTATGTAAGTACATCATTAAAAATATGTGAAGCTCGTGATGTGAAGGGTTTGTATTCAAAGGCCAGAGCTGGTTTAGTTAAAAATTTTACAGGTATTGATAGCCCCTATGAAGAACCAATTGCGCCAGATATTGAAATTGATACAGAAGTGTTATCTATTGATGAAGCAGTTTTAAATATTTTAAACTTCATCAGGCCGCTGTTTTGATAATACAAATGCAGCTATATTAGATATTCCAAGTGAGCACAGACCAATCAAAATTCGACGCAGAAATTTTTTTAATTAACACCCACTGTTTTACATTTTTTATCTTCAAAGGCTCGCTAATTAAAATCATATCTTTATATATATCTGGATATTCTTTGCCGAAGAAAAATTTATTCGTAATTTCTAAATTTTTATTAGATCTTTGGATCAGAAAAGCAAAAGATTTAGTGGCCTCGTTAAATGTCATGGCTGCAGTATGACCATTCATTTCTTTAATTTTATTAAACTGATAAGGTATCAGATGTTTGGCGATGAGCAGATTAAATCGATATTTTTTCAATACCCATGACCTGACACCCATGATAAATATTTTAGAATCAAAATCAGATCTGTAGTATCCGCTGACGGCTATAATCGAATGATCTGACATTAGCAAAGTCAGGCCGCCATTTTGAGCTTTAAACCGTTTTTCAACCAATAAAATGTAAAGCAGACTGCTGGGACAATCTTGCCAATTTTCAATTTGCATATTTTGGCGTGCTTCGTGTTTATTTTCGTCGAGAGCGTGCTGACAAAATACTTTTATTTTTTGAACGATATCATCGCTGACATTTTCGGACTGTACTTCGATGAGTTGATAGGTCATTTATATATCCGTACTTTGTTCGATATGAAATTTGCCTGATTTTATAAAATCAGAACAGTGATTATAATTCCAATTGAAAATATCATTATTATTAAGGCCAATTGTATTCTTAAAGCTATCCAAAAATTGCCCTTCGACTCGCAAAGTGAGTCCGGATTCAGTTTCTGTATCTATGCCGTGAGGGTCTATTTCATTAAAAAAGTAGGATCTGAATTTTGGATTAATATATATTTTTTCTTTTTTGATGAAATCGTAAAGGTAAAATGGCCGTGGTTTTAGATCTAATCTAAAGTTGATAAAATTAACCGTGTGATTTGTTGGAAAATAATCTCTATGTACCAGAACGGGACAATTTTTAGCAGACTTAAAAATCATAACATAGCCGATATGTTTAAAGGGAAGTTGTTCGACAAATTTTTTCAATTTTGGCAAATGCTCGATAAAGCTGAGCCATTCAGAGGGATTTGATTTGTCTTGGTAGTTCGCGCTGTATTTTCGAAGCATTGCAATACCGTCCCAACTTGGGCTCATTTGAAAATACTTATAGAAGTAGTTTTTAATATCACCTTTTCTGGTTAGTTTTTTTATGTCATCAATCCAGTTTGAATTTGGTGCATATTTTTCAATGTTAGCTATGTAGCTTTCAATGCATTTTTCATTATTAGCTTCGTGAGCAATTAAACCATTAGCAACAATTTGATTAAAATGAATAATATTATTTAAATTACAAATGCGAACTTCTTTGCTGATTTCGTCTAATGAACTGAGATTCAATAAGTGGTCAAAGTACATAAAGGGGTTCTGTTGTCCGTTGGGACCAACACCCATAATCGGCAAATTGCAGTGACGAAAAGTTTCAAACGTTGTTATTTTCGGATGATTCAATTGTACCGTTATTTCAAAATCATTTTTTGTAAATGGCCCTTCAGATGTTCTATACGTCTGCATAGTCCACTTTTTTTATAAGCTTTACCAAAAGTGTTGTAGGATCAAATTCATATTTTGTGTACCCGAAATCGTAACTCTGTGGTTGTGCATGATGATTATTGTGATAGCCAACACCCCAAAACAAAAGGCCAAATAAGTAGTAATTTACAGAACTGTCATTTGTGTTAAAATTTCGATATCCACCCTTTGAATGGCAGAATAAATTGACCATAAATTCTTGATGTAATGTTATAATTTGCGCTATCAACAATATCGATAGGATCGTCGGCGATATTATATAGGCCAGTATCCAAGTGATCCAAATAATCTGAAAATAATAGTTGTGCAAAAAAAGTTGATCTTTCTTTTTAAGTAATCTGAATATAGATTTAAATTCAAGCTGAGAATAATCAGTTTGAATAGTCCATAAAAAATAAGACCAGAGCTTGCCGTGAATCGGCGAATGAATATCTTTATTTGAATCAGAGAAGGGGTGGTGGTACCCACGATGCATGTTAACCCAAAAAAGTGGACTGCCTTGAATTGCAAGGCAACCCAAATAAGAAATAATTGTTTCAATAATCGGCCAAGTTTTAAATGAACCATGTGAAAGTAGTCGATGATAAGCAACGCCAATTCCATAACCTGAAATAAGTGTCCAAAAAAATATAAGAATAAAAATATGAATTATTGTAGGTTGTAAAAAAAATACTGAGATAAAGAAAAAAGTATGTGCAGGCAAAAAAACAAACCAAAAGTAGGAGTTTAAATTTTTATTCATAAATTTCAATAATCACGGCTGGTTTTAAATTGTAAGTGATCTGGTTACGCAGGTGGTATAAATCGCGTTCGCAAATATAGTTTTTTATCACTGGATTCTGCAACCAGTTGTTGTAAGCATCTGAAGTCTTCCAAAAGGTGAGTCTTGTGAATTGACTAGGATTTTCATAATAATCAATAATTTTTACCCCACCAGCGGATTTAAAAATATTATAGAATTCGAGGTTAAGTTTTTTTACTGGATTTGAAACTGGATAAGGTAATATGGATTGAGGGCTAAATTCGGCGATGTGCATTTCGCTGTAGGAATACATGACTAGCGTTTTGCCCATAAGATTCCATTCTGTTCGCAAAATT
>JAYTMM010000297.1:0-4563 GCA_043728555.1 Pseudobdellovibrionaceae bacterium | reverse complement strand
GCTATCGAGTCAAAAATAAATTTACAAGATCCCATTGCCTTGTCTGAATTGTGTCATTCAAAATCTTGGAAGATTGAAATGACACCTGAAAAAACGTTGGTTTGGTTTAATGAAAAAAATGTCACAGATCTGATAGCCCAAGAACAAGTGGGCTCAGTCGCAAGTCAAATCAGCCATTATCCCGAAGTCCGTCAATCACTTTTAGATCATCAACGAAATTGTGCTACTGATAGAAATGGTTTGATTGCTGAAGGTCGCGATTGCGGCACCGTGGTTTTTCCGCATGCCGAAGTTAAAATTTATTTAACGGCCAGATCCGACAGTCGTGCCCAGCGTCGAGCTCAAGAATTAGGTACGGATCAACAAGTCACAGCCGATTTGCAAAAGCAACGCGACACTCAAGATTCAACCCGAAAAACTGCGCCTTTAAGCATACCCCATGACGCACTGGTGATCGATACCACCGAGTTATCACTTGAAGGTGTTGTTCAAAAAGTTTTAGAATTTACGAATGGGAAAATTTAAAACTGATCTTTAAATATTCCAATCAGAATGCTCGGAAAAAACTTGCGTTCTTCGGATTCTGTGATTTGTTTTGATTTTGCTAAATAAGATTTGAAAATGACATCCATTTTGGCGACGACGTTGGGGCTTTGAATTAAGTAACCGTTTTCGACGTCTTGAACAAAACTTCGACGGCTTAAATTGACGGAACCAATGAAAGCGAGCTTGCCATCGACTAAAATAAATTTTGAATGCAGAATTGAATTCTCTTTCCATTCATAAATTTTGGCGACTTGATACAATTTATTAATGCTTTCTTTATTTACTTCTTCATACAGCCAAGCCTGTGTGTCACCTTCAAGGCTTACGCGAGTTTGAATTGTGATATCAATATGTCTGGCTGCGGCTCTTTGTAGGGCAGCTAAAATTTTGTCTGTAGGGCGCAAATAGGGGCTTGAAATTTGAATTTTTGATTCGGCACTGTCAATGAGCGAGACATATAATTTTTCAAGAGCGTTTTGGTCATTATATGGCAAAGAAATAATATGTCTGATTTGATTTTCTGAATTCAGTTCGGTCGCAGGATTTTTTTCTGCTGCGGTGAACGGAATCACAGTTTCGGTCGTTGTATCGCGATTTAAAAATTTTAACAAATGAGCGACTGTATTTTCGGCGACTGGTTTTGATGTGATTTTCATTTCAAAATCGTTCCAGTGAACATAGTCGTCTTCGGTTCCGTATTGAACAAGTGTCGGTTGTTTTGAATAATCGGGTTTTGTTTTAAATAAAAAACCATCGTGAATATTGCGGCCGCCAAAAACAACTACATTATTTTTTTCATCATCAGCCAATGTGATCAAAAGCTTGATATGCATGTCGCGATATTTGTTATCTACGTATCTGAGTGGATTTACACTGAATGTCTGTGGATCAAAATATTTAAATTCTTGCAATCTGAAATTCCCATTTGAATTCGCCAAATTTCGAAGTAATTTTTTGTCTTTGTCCAACATCATATAACCTGTAGTGACTAAATGAACTAAAGTCCCGCGTTCAGCATGAAATTTTAAAAGTCTTGCCATGACGTTCCCATAAAAATCGGCACGGTAAACAAGGCTTGCTAAATAAATTGCTTTTAATTTCGGAGCTTTTGAAAAATCCAATTCAGCAAATGGGTTTTGATTTTGAATAAATTCAGAACTTAATTTATAGCCTAAAAGCATTTCTGTTTTTGCAACAAAGCCCGACTCTGGAGTTTCAAGTGTTTGAAATTGATCTGCAGAGCGAGCGCAAGATAATTGGTTTAAGTTTTGCCGCTGAAAAAATGAATCCGTCGAATTAGCAGCAGTGCAATTATCCTGAAATGTGATCATATTTTTTAAAAATGGAAAAGCTTGTGCTTCCGCTACAATTTTCATGTTCGATGTTTGATTTTGATCGCTTTCATTTTGATAAACCAATTTACAGTTTTTAGTAAAAGTATTTAACAAAAACAATGCACCTTGTTGGGTTTTTAAAATGAAACGGTATTTGTTAATTGAATTTTTCTTTTCGGTGGCAGCCAAGTTACGATCTGAAATTTTTGAACTGGGTGTGGGTTGCCCAAATTGAAAACTTTGATCACATGTTAATTCTAAATTCAGATTTATATTTTGATCTGAAATTTCATTGGTAATAACCAATTGTGAACTGGATTCTGTATTTGAAATCAAGAAAAAATGATCAGTTTTAAAATCCGCAATGCGTAGATGTTCAATATGAATAAAATTTTCGATATTTTTTTTATTTGAAATAGCTGCTGGGTCTCTGTGGCACGTAGAATATTGGAAATAGAAATCGACAGCAAACAGTGCCATAATTATTGAAAATGTACTAATGAGTATTTTTTTTGTTGGCATCGAACTTTCCTTTGATGTTATTTTTATCAGTCTGCGAATGAATAATTGTTTCATTTGTAAAATCATCTGTAAACAGTGCACATTGTTCATCCGCATTTTTTTGCAAATTCATTTGTACGATATTTGGTTTGCAACTGAAGCGAATGTCCACTTGGTCGTTGATCAATGTGAAACATTTAAATTCCGAATGGATAATTTTAATTTTTTGTTGATCTTTTAATTTGCAGCCAGCTTTTACAAGTTTGTCAAAGGTTTGTATTTTTTGTAGGTCAGTCATAAATTTATCAGCGCCCAGCGCTATGCAAAAAACAATTTGTATAAATATGAAATTTTTAAACCAAGACATAAAATCATATCGGTTTTTATTCAGTCAAATTCAAAAAATATTTTTTCTCAAAACAAGACATGTCAATAAAACTGACGACTGCTGATTACTTTTCAGTTCACTGATAGAATCAGGGTTTTAAATCAGATCAAGTGCGATTTGGCAGGTCTGAAATTTGAACTTATCAGTGCATGAAGCAATTTATTTTCATCCTTCTGTTTTTTTGTCTCAATGTAGGATTCGCGCAGACGTTCCCGACGCCAGAAGCGCAAGCCTTTTTGCGTTCAGAAACCACAAATAATTATGTGCCCAACACAACTGTGGCCGAAGCCTACAGACCTAAAACAGATCAAGTTTTTAAAATTAATTACATCGAAATTCCAGTCAGTAAATTAAATATTTCTGATTCTGGTTTGGGTTCTGAAAATTTGCGCAAACAATTATTATTTGAAAAAAATGGCGAAAAATACTTTAGATTTTTTGTTCATCCAGAAAGTGAAAAATTATATCAGCCCTTAATAACGAAATATGGTATTACTGGTTTTTACTGGGCATCTGCCACATCATCAACGCGTTCTGTTTTGGCTTGGAATCCTGAAAATTCAAATGACATGCTTTTTTTAAAATTAAGTCTGGCGCAATATCAAGACGGGCTTGGTCGAGTTATTCCTGATTGGGAAGTTCGCAGAAGCGTTGGGATCAGTTCGGCTGTCGCGAAAACAAATTCGGTCACTTGGCGAAAACATGGCGCTGAAATTATTTCTGAATTTATTGGTGCGTCAGTGAAAAAAAATGAAGGTCTGGGATTTTTCGTTGACGAAAAACAAGGTGAAATTTTTGAACACGGTTTGATTGCTCGTGACCCTGACTTTTTAACGCAAAATAAAAATGAACACGTGCAGCCGTTATTTTCTTTATTTACACGTACAGGTAAAAAAGCCCCGCTGATTGTTGAACTATGGAAAAAAAGCGGTGAAGCTGATTTTTACAAATTTATTGATCAGTTTTTATTTAAATCGTTTATTGAAATGAATTCGTATTTATTTTTTCATCAAGGTGTTGTTCCAGAAATTCACGGTCAAAATGTTTTGGTTCGTCTCAATAAAGCAAAAAATAAAATTATGGGTTATTATCATCGCGATGTGGGTTCAATGAAAATTGACCTGCGTCTTCGTTATATTCATGGTTTAGGAATCGATGACCTTCGAACACCCAACGCAGCGTTTGATTTTAAATTTGCTAGATCGACTGAAGTTTATCAGTCTGTCTTTTTAGATTATTTGAACGATTGGTTATTTAAATGGGGTTATTTTAAGAATATCAATGATTTTATTCCGGGGTTTGATCCCGAAAAAACAAAATCACGCTTGTTAGAAATACTTTTAAATCATGTGCGCGAAAAATTTCCTTTAAAATCAAAATACGAATATAAAACCGTCGAAGGTCACATGAAT
Organism: Pseudobdellovibrionaceae bacterium; assembly: GCA_043728555.1. Classification (GTDB taxonomy): domain Bacteria; phylum Bdellovibrionota; class Bdellovibrionia; order Bdellovibrionales; family Bdellovibrionaceae; genus Pseudobdellovibrio. The sequence goes on along the minus strand of JAYTMM010000297.1, from coordinate 382 downwards.
TCTTTTTATAAAGAAAATCCACCTTTGAACTGGAAACCCATCGATGTCGACACAAACTTAGAAAAAGTTTCAGAATTTATAAATACACAAAAAGATAAATCTCAATTTATGAATCTACCGGAATCTTGGATTCCATATATTCGATTCACAGAAAAAAACTTTTTATTTACTGAATATGGCCTTTTAAAATTAGAAAATGACGGTAAATTAAATATATATTTTTATGCCACAAAAGATTTCAATGAATTTAAAGTTGCTAAATCAAAAATTAAAAATTTTAGATTTGTCAGAAAAAAATCAGCATTAAAAAAAGTAGGTTTTTACTCGGGCACTTTTGATCCTCCGCACAAGGGGCATCTTGAATTGCTTGAAAGAGCGATGC
>JAYTMM010000296.1:0-3000 GCA_043728555.1 Pseudobdellovibrionaceae bacterium | reverse complement strand
GGGGACCCAATAAAACCGTGCAGTAAATAAACAATTTTATTATTTGTGCCATTTTTAAAATAGGGTTTATTGTCTTTGATGAATTTTTCCGAGCTGTATTTTTTGTAATCTGTTTCAAGTTTCTCGAACCGAGACTGAAATCTTTTTTCAACCAATTTGCACGCGGCAGTAAGGGCGTATGTGGGCTGAAATAGAATGATATTGAATATGAACATGAAAAATAATTGCATGTATTAGGTATCCAGCTTTCGCAATATTTTGTCAAAAACTATTACACTGTACAAAAGATTTTAGACACTGATCGAATAGGACTAGTTTTAAGTCGCATTAAAAAATCTCAAATTAAGAACTGAATAATTACTGACGTTTACAATGACAAAAAAAGTGGTCTTGTTTTTGAAGTTACATTCTCTTATGAAGACAATCAATTTTTATAATCAGTCTATTATGAGAATCTATAAAAATAAATTAGCTCGACTTTTTATTTTTTCTTTGACCGTGGTGATAATGAATTCGTGCCAAAGCCCACGCTACAGTGCAAATGACGCTGATCGTGTTTCGCATGCTAAAGAGCTTTTAAAATCAGAATATTCAACGACCACAGTGGCGCGTTTTGAAGGAGATCAAAATTTTAGAAATTATTTATCTGAATACATTGCCGGAGAAAATTCAAATTTAAATTCAGAAAAAATGACAGATGCATTGATCGCAACCAGTCATCAAAATCATTATGATCCTGTGTTTTTACTTGCTGTGATAAAAACAGAAAGTAAATTTAATCCCAAAGCGTTGGGTTTGGCGGGCGAGATTGGTTTGATGCAGATTAAGCCCGACACAGCTCAATGGATATGCGAAAAAAGTGGATTCCCTTGGAAGGGTTCGCAGGCCTTGAAGGACCCCATTTATAATGTCCAAATTGGAGCCTTGTATTTTAAATATCTAAAGAAATCTTTAAAATCAAAGTCAGCGCATTACATCAACGCCTACAATATGGGTATTAACAACTTGCAGCGGTTGCCTGCGTCATCAAGAATTTCACACCCTTATTATTCGCGCGTGATGCAGAACTACATTGATATTTATCAAGAGCTTCAAAAAATTAAAAATCTAAAGAAAACTTAAAAATATATTTTGCGAAAACTGTGAATTCATGAGGGAATTTGACTGTAACACTGAAGTTACAGATTGCGAGTTCACAAATGAACACAAAGCAGAACACAGCCCTGAATAAAAAGCTTAAAATATTTTTAACCGTCGCCTTAATTTCATTGTCTGCAAAGGCTCAGCAGGTATCGACAACAATGCCATACCAAGACGATAAATTTGCATGTGTCACATCGCAAGATGCGGATCGCTATGTGAATGATTTCGGAGTGAACGTGTCGTCGTTTGGTGGCCGTGAATTGTGTGATTCGAAGGTCGAATTTAAAAAACTGATGAATGATTTTTCTTTGATTGAAAAAGGTCAGTTTGCGACAGGTCAGATCGGATCAACACCAAATGTCTTTATCAAAGATTTTATTCCTGCCAATCAGTATTATACATGGATGAAATCACAAACTCGTGGTGTCGAGCGCGGAAACGATGTTCCTTATGCGACGGCTTACAATTCAGGTGGTTATTTCACAATGCAGGACGGCTGGGCGAAGCTGTCAACATTAGGTCGTGTTGGCACAGTTGTTCACGAGGCTCGCCATACCGCTGGTTACACGCATATTCCGTGCACGCAAGGAACCTATCAAGGATATAATCTGAACGGTTGTGATTCGACGTACAATTACGGCGGTTCGCATGCGATTGAAATGGAATATTATGCGCGCGTTTCAGTTCTGGGTACAAATTTTCACCCTGTTTATAAAAAAATGGCGCGTTTGATGGCGATTGGCAGATCAAATATTTTTTTCAACAAACCTGTGATCCAGAAAAAAGAATCTGTCATGGCATTATCAATGGATCGTCAAACTGCATTTGTTTTGACGGATAATAATCAGTGGGTTTCAAAAGAAACTCCTAAGGTTAAAGGAACATTGAAGCGTACAAGTTTTGGTGCTGTGATTTTTGATTTACAAAAAGCTTTTGCGATTGATCCGTATCAAAATTCTGGATTTTCAGATGTTGTCGAAGACGTTTATTCATATTTTAAATTACTGGGTGAAGCGCCAGCAGGCCTGAAAGATCTTGAAGAATATGATCAGGGTGTTAAACGATATGTGACAAAAATTTCTGCCGATGATCAAATAGCAAATTTTGATTTTCCGAACGGAGCTTGGGGTAATTCATACAAGCTGCCATTCGTCGTCGCTGCAACGACGACGGCTGTGCCGTCACAACCTGCGATTGGGTATTTTTTAATTCAATCGACGGGTGTTGTGTCGCAGTATCAGCCGCAAACGGGTCGTTTAAATACATTAAATACAAAGTGGGATTTTTCGAATCAGAAAGTTATTTTGTTGAATAATGAAACTTTGGTTTTAAAAAATAATGGCGAAATTAAAAAATGGAATTCCGAAACATCACAAGTACCGTGGGCTCTGGCTGCAAATTTGGGATTAGTTTCAGATTTGGTATCGATTCCGTTATATGATGGCTTTAAAGTTGTGGTCGAATAAACATGAAAGCGCGCAAGTATTATTTTTTCGGATTAATTTTATTGGTGGGATTTTTAAGTATGGATTATTTTTTAAATAAAAAAATAATGTTATTAAAGAATCCGAAAATGAAAACTGTAATTTCTAAAACGAAAGCAGAATCAGAAAGCAGAACAGCCGCATCGGTAGTGTCAATTGCTGACTCAGAATCAGTATCGCTATTGCAGTTTCGATCTGATTTTAAATACGAGGTCGACCAAATTGGAATGACTCAGGCGAACCCAGATCAAATTGAAAACCGACTGCAGGGTTTGTCCAGACAAATGGAGCCTGAGCATAAAATTTATTTGAAAACTGTGTTAAATAATCAGAATGCAAACGGCGACGATCGCGCAATGGCGATTGAATTGTT
>JAYTMM010000295.1:0-2072 GCA_043728555.1 Pseudobdellovibrionaceae bacterium | reverse complement strand
GAATATGATATTTCAGTTTTTATTTTGGGTTTGCAAATTGGCTTTCTAAGCACAATTTTAATTGCCATTAATAACCTACGCGACATTCACACTGATGTTTTAGTGAATAAAAAAACATTAGCTGTTCGCTTGGGCCTTAATGGTGGACGAATTTGGATTAGTTTTTTAATTCTTGCGCCATTTTTAACTGGATATTACTGGTTGTTTCAAAAACAGTTTGCATTATATGTTGCTCCGGTTTTTTCGTTGCCGATCGGAATTTTAATTATGAAAAAAATTCTTCGCACCGAGCCGTCAGAAGACTATAATAAATTTTTGGCAATGTCTGCGGCTTATGGCATGCTTTTCAGTATTTTATTTTATATCGGTTGTTTGATTCGATGATTTTTATTCATCGTTATGAACTGATTCGAAAACAGCCAGCGAATTCAAAAACTGAAAATTTAGTTCAAGTTGGTTGTTTGTTGAAAATCACTGATGTTGAAAATAATTTTGGTGTTGCTGATATTTGTCCGTGGCCCAGTCTTGGCGATTTGAATCTGGATCAAGAGCTATCGCAGCGTGGTCCGTTGTTTCAGAGAGCCGTTGAATTAGCAAATAAAGATTTGCAGGCCCGAAAAAATAAAATTCATTTATTGTCTAACGCTGAAATAAAAAATCATATTTTGATTTCAGATTACAAAAATTTTGATTTCAAATCTGTTACAGGTGGTGTCGTAAAAATTAAAAGTGATCAAAATATTTCAGCATTAGCAGAAATATTAAATCAACTTGTTGGGATCAAAATACGTTTAGATTTTAATTTTTGTTTGACTGAAATTGAATTTCGAAATTTTTTAGATTTATTGAATCCAGAAACTTCGAAAACTATTGATGTGATCGAGGATCCGTTTGAATTTAACCAAAAATCTTGGGTTGAATTAAATCAAAAAATAACTTTGGCATTAGACTGGAATTTTAAAAATCACCAATGGCCAAATCTGATATGTAAACCCGCACGCTATATGACGGACACTTTTTTATATATGACATCAGCCATGGATCATCCTGTGGGTGTGGCTCATGGTATCGCCGTTGCACAAAATTATCCAGATCTGGTTCACGGCTTTAATACGAATGATCTTTACGAAGATTCAGGGTTTGGAACATCCGAGGGCTATGGAATTGGTTTTGAAAAACAATTATCTGAAATTGTGTGGGAGCCATTGATCGACTGGTCTGAAAAATTGGAAAATCATCTGTTGGTAAATCCAAAAATACCCATTGAAGAAAAAACGGTCTTGTTCGAATTGGCTGAAAAATTTAATCAATCAATTTCTGACAAAAATTATTTTTTAATTCCTAGTTCAGGCAGTTCAAAATCAACTGATGAAAGCGTAAAACTAATTGCATTAAAAAAATCAGCGGTTTTAAATTCAGCAAAACGTGTGAATGATCAGTTTCATTTCACCAAAGAAATGAATTGGGGATGTTTGTTGCCAACGTTTCATGTGGGCGGTCTGGGGATTTTAGCGCGAGTGAATTTAGCAAAATCAAAAGTTTTTTTTGGTGATTGGAAAAATTTATTGTCTGGCGATATTTGTGAATGGATCGCCAAAAATGAAATTCAAATTATTTCTTTAGTCCCGGCGCAAATTTATGATTTGGTTCAAAAAAATATTAAGTCGCCTCAAATTTTAAAAACAGTTTTTGTAGGCGGATCAGAGCTTTCACAAGCTCTGGCTGAAAAAGCAGTCGCTTTGGGCTGGCCCGTTGTTCAAACGTACGGAATGACTGAAACGGCATCGATGATAGCGTTTAAATTAAATATTCAAAATGATTTTTTTGAATTGATGAGCGGGGTTCAAATTTCAGAGTCTTTGGTGATATGTAATTCATTGGCCAGTTATTCAATCCAGAAAATAAAAAATGAAATTGTTATCAATAAATTTTCTGAAACTATTCAGTTGTCTGATCAAATTGAAGTTGGCGATAACCAGCTGAAATTTTTAGGAAGGTCCGACGACCACATTCAAATAAATTCTGAAACGGTTTCGATGTCAGAATTGCGCTCACGGCTTGAAGCAGTCGTT
>JAYTMM010000294.1:0-5846 GCA_043728555.1 Pseudobdellovibrionaceae bacterium | reverse complement strand
TGCGTGGCGAGTGCTTGTGCCCGATGCGATCAATGTAAAATCTGTCGTTGTGCCCATTTTAACAAGGTCAAACGCGCGGACAGCGATTCCTTTTTTGTCAAAAACGACTTGAGCACAAAATTCAGTAAATTTTTTATAATCTGTGATTTTTTCATTCGTTGGACGATAAATTTTATTGGCCTTGATATAGCTTTCTACTGAAAGCGGCAAATATTTTTCAACGGGGCGACCTACGCGTAATTTTTTGCGAAGCTCTGATGAAGAAACGTCCAAATCATCCAATGTAATAAATTCGATTGAGCGACCTGTGGTTAATTCAAGTGATCCAAAATCGCTTTCACCCACAAGGCCATTTAAATAATCAGGCCATTCGTTTTCAGATTCTGGAATTTGATAACCCGGGCGAGTTGTTACGACCAAGTTTACTTCTTCAAGAATTTTTTTATAGTCTTTCCATGCAGAAAAATTTTCGAAATTGTCTGCTCCGATAATTAAAAATAAATTTTTAGATTCGTGAGTTTTACGAAGTTCTTTGATTGTGTCGATTGTATAACTCTTGCCGCCGCGTTTTAATTCGCAGTCATCAACCTGAAAAGCTTTGCCGTACGTCGAAAATGCAAGTCTAGCCATTTCAATACGGTGCTCTGGCGCAGGTGCTTCAGTTTGAATTTTAAGTGGGTTCTGACTGTTTGGTATAATATGAATTTGATCGAAGCCCATTTTTTTCTGAACTGTCGTTAAACTATTTACATGACCATTATGGGGTGGGTTAAAGCTTCCGCCAAAAATTCCGATTTTCATTTTTTAAGTCCTTTTATTTTAAAATAATATACAGATTGATTATGTCAGTTCTTCTTCGACGATGCCTTTTGATTTTAAAACACGATCGGCGATAATTTTTAAAACTTCAGGAGTGTTTTTCCCTGTTACGCCAGAAATTGCATACGCTGTAACATTAAATTTCTTTTTAAATGTTTGAACTAATTTATCAAGCTGATCCTTGGATAATAAATCAATTTTATTTAAAACTAAAATCTGAGGGCGCGTTGTCATTGGGAAAAAACCGTCTTTGTCTTTGCTCATTAGGTCATACTGTTCGATTTCATAATTGATATCTTCGTAATCTTGGATGGGATCACGGCCGCTCATGCCAGAAACATCGACCAAGTGAACAAACAACGATGTACGTTCGATATGTTTTAAAAACTGAATTCCCAAGCCCACACCAAGGTGTGCGCCTTTAATTAATCCCGGAATATCTGCCACAACAAAACTGCTGTAATCGCCGACTTTAACGACTCCCAAATTTGGAGTCAGCGTCGTAAATGGATAATCAGCAATTTTTGGTTTAGCTGCAGAAATTCTTGAAATCAAAGTCGATTTTCCAGCATTCGGAAAACCAATAATTCCAACGTCAGCAATTAATTTTAATTCTAAAATGATGTCCATCGAATGGTTGTCTTCGCCAGGTTGAGCATATTCAGGAGCTTGATTCACGCTGGATTTAAAAAACCAATTTCCTTTACCGCCACGACCGCCTTTAAGCAAAGTCAGTTCTTTTGTTTCGGTTAAATCATGAATGACTTCGTTCGTTTCAGCATTTCTAAGAATTGTACCTTCGGGAACAATCAGAACTAAATTTTCACCATCAGGTCCCGCACAGTTCACAGCCATTCCATTATGACCGTCTTCCGCATGATATTTTCGGTGAGTTTTGTAATCAACCAAAGAATTGATGTGCCGTGAAGTTTTGAAAATGATACTTCCGCCGTCACCACCATCGCCGCCATCGGGACCGCCTCGTGGAGCATAGGCCTCGCGACGAAATGTCACCGCACCGCGACCGCCGCGACCAGATGAGACCGTAATTTTAACTTCATCGACAAATTTCATAGAGATCATTTTCTTTCGCTATATTTTCAAGAACAAAGGGAGCCCAAAGGCTCCCTTAGCATATGAATTAGTAATTAATTTAACTTAATACTTAGTGTAGTTATGACGCTATTTTTGGATAAACGCTAACTTTAAATCTGTCTTTAGAAATTCTTTCAAATTTAACAAGACCTTCAATAACTGAAAATATCGTGTGATCACGACCGATTTTCACATTGTTGCCTGTTTGAAATTTAGTTCCGCGTTGGCGCAAAATGATTGTTCCAGATTTAACTAATTCGCTACCGAAACGCTTTACGCCTAAACTCTTTGACTGTGAATCCCGTCCGTTTTTGGTACTACCACCAGCTTTTTTACTTGCCATGACTAACTCCGTTTTCTTTTAAAAATAAATCTTTTGTAAATTTAAGTTTAGTTAAAATTATTTTTTCTTCTTAGTTACTGTTTTTGTAGCTTTCTTTGCAGAACGCTTTGACGGAGCTTTTTTGGCTGCAGTTTTCTTTGCTGCGGCCTTTTTAGCTGGCGCCTTTTTAACAGATGCTGCGGCTTTTTTGATGATTTTTGCAGATTCAGATTCTGGTTTAGAACCTTGACCAATCATCGCTTCAGCGCGAGCGCGGCTGTCAGCTGTTTTTTGTTCAAAACGAGCTTGGCGAATCGCCGTGATGTCTTTCACTTCTGCTTTTGTATCAGCTTTTGAAGTCTGACCATCTGGCGAAGTAATTGATTGAATAAAAATCTCTGTGTAATTTTGCTTGTGCGTACCAAATTTACGATAGCCTTGACGACGCTTTTTCTTGAAGACAAAAACCTTCATTGTGCGCGCTTGCTTAGTTACAACAACCATAACCTTTGCATTTTTAACAGTTGGTGTTCCAACATGAGTTTTGTCTCCGCCAACCATCAGAATTTCTTCGATAGCCATTTCAGAGCCTAATGCGTTTTCTAATTTTTCAACTTGTAAAACGTCGCCGGCTTGAACTTTGTATTGTTTGCCGCCTGTTTTGATAATTGCGTACATGAATCCTCCTATAAGAATGATGTGTGCTAAAAATATGTCTAGATGAGTGTTGTGCCATGTGAATCAAAGCACGGTCAAAGAGTTTTCAATAAAAATTTGAATAAATCAGAATAGTCTTGTTTTTAACCCAATTAACAACTATTTATAGGCCATATTATGAACCATAAATACATCTGGAATAGCAAAAACTGGCCCAACTTCAACTGGAACAACTCTGATCTGCTCGCCCCGCTATCTGCGGCGCGAAAAGCGCAGGCTGAATTATTATCAATTCAAAGCCTGGTTCAAGACATAGATAAAAAACGACTCACCTTAAATTACAAAGCAGCTCTGACGGAAAATTTATTATTCAAATGGCATTCTGATTTATTTCTAAACGGTCGCGAAGGTTTAAAAAAAATTAATATCAATTCATTTCGCGCAGATCGTGCGCGCGACATCGACAAAGAAATCACAAATTTTTTAACGTGGTGGAACGATCCACCGCTCGATTCCGACACGCTCATCCGCGCTGCCGTAGCGCATTTATGGTTTACATCCATTCAACCTTTTGATGATGGCGCAGACGATATTTTATTTCACATCACTGATTTAGCTTTTGCTCAGGATGAAAATTCAGAATTTAGGTTGCACGATTTTCATGTGCAGGTATTAAATCAACAAGACAGTTATTTTGAAATTCTGGAAAAAACTCAAACAGGCAATTCAGATATTACTGAATGGCTGGTGTGGTTTTTGAAAAATTTTTCTGAATGTTGTCGCACGCAATCTGAATTGGTTTCGCGTTATTTGCGTGTCGCTGGATTTTGGCAAAATGCTATTCAATATAATTTAAACGAGCGGCAGCGGAAAATTTTGAATTATTTATTGGTCGCAGAAATTGGGTTTGAAATCACGAATCGGTTTTGTGTTGAGTTATGTTCGTCGAATCGCGAAGCTGCGAAAAGGGATATATTAGGTTTGGTTGAGATGGGGTTACTAAAAAGTCGAGGCCTTGGGCGATCGGCTAGCTATGTTATGGCGCGGACTTAGTATTTTCAGTAATTTCGCATTCAGTTTGGCTGGCATTCCAAATAATATGTCCAACAGCTGACATATGCCATTTAAATTTTCCTGGCGAAACCTCATCAAGAGTTGTCCAAGATTTTGTTTTTATGACAACGTTATCGGCCAAATATTCAGTGCCATCAACGATGACTCTCCAAGGCCTGAGGCTGCTGTCGATTTTTTCTTTGTCTGTGTTGTATCTTATTTTAATATCCATCGACTCAACGTTTAACCAAAAATCTCATACTGTTCTTTGTGATACGTCGGTTCGATTTTAAAAGCCAATGAATGCCCGAATCTTTTTTCAAGATGCTCAAGCGTTTCATTTTCTTCTTCGTAAATCCAATCGACGATATCTGAATGGCAATGAACAATTAAATTCTTCTTTTTGTGTTCTTTCAGGCCAATTTCGCGCTCGATGTCGCGAAAAATTTCATTCGCGATTGTGGATTTGCGCTTGATATAGCCTTTGCCGTCGCAGTACGAGCAGGGTTCGCATAATGTTTTTACGATGCTGGGGCGAATACGTTTGCGAGTCATTTCGACCAAGCCCAATTCTGACATTGACGTGATATTTGTGCGGCTGCGGTCCTTTTTAAATTCTTCTTGTAAGGCCTGCAGAACTTGTTGGCGGTGAATTTCTTTTTCCATATCGATAAAATCGATGATGATAATTCCACCGACGTTACGTACGCGCAATTGATGTGCGGTTTCTTTAACGGCCTCAAGATTTGTTTTTAAAATGGTGTCTTCCAGATCTTTTTTGCCGACGTATTTACCAGTGTTCACATCAACCACCACCAAGGCTTCGGCTTCGTCGATGACGATATAGCCACCCGATTTCAACCACACCTTGCGTTCGACGGCGCGTGAAATTTCAAGATCGATATCGTACAAATCAAAGAGGGGTTTTTTCTCTTCGTACAGAATGATATTTTGTTTGTACTTGGGCATTAATTGCGAAACAAATTTTGAAACTTTTTTGTAAACTTCGGCGTCGTCAACCCAAACTGTTGTTACGTCTTCGCTCATAAGATCACGAAGTGCGCGCAGTTCGACATCCAGTTCAGAATGAATAATGCCTGCAGTTTTTTTCTTCTCGTAGGCTTTTTGAACTTCTTTGCCTAAGCGATCCAGATATTCAATATCGGACCTCAAAGATTCTTCAGATGCGCCTTCGGACGCGGTTCTGACGATGACTCCGCCGGATGAATTAATTTTTTGGATTAATTTTTTAAGGCGGGCTTTTTCAGTTTCGTCTTCAATTTTTCGCGAAATTCCAACATGTTTAATGAACGGCATGAATACAACACCACGGCCTGGTAATGAAATATGAGTCGTGATGCGCGCGCCCTTAGTACCCAGTGGGTCTTTGGCGACTTGGACCATTAAATGCTGGCCTTCTTTGATTAAATCTTGAATTGGTGTTTTAATTTCGCGCGAAGGTCTAGAATCTTCGTCAGAATTTTTTGTGTCGTCTTCGTCATCAAAAAAGTTTTTGGCTTCATCTGTTAAAATATCACCAACATATAAAAACGCTGCTTTATCAAGACCAATATCAACAAAAGCTGCCTGCATGCCCGGTAAAACGCGCATAACGATACCGCGATGAATTGTTCCGACCATCGTCGGTGATGCTTTTTTTTCGATTTTAAGATCCATTAAGGTGCTGGACTCGACATAAGCCACGCGGGTTTCAAGGGGTCTGACGTTAATTAAAATTTCTGCAGCCATATTAGACGTTCTTCCTGTTAACTATTTCAGACTTTGTACCGAACAAAGAGATGATAATCAAACTGTGAGGATGATTTATGGCAACTATAGACGACTTATTTAGATTAATGGTTGAACAAAAGGCATCAGATCTGCATATCACCAGTGGTGC
>JAYTMM010000293.1:0-2921 GCA_043728555.1 Pseudobdellovibrionaceae bacterium | reverse complement strand
AATCTTTAATATATTGAAATTATTATATTTTATTTAAACTTTTTATAAAATATAAAAAAAATTAAGTCTGATAACATGTAGGTTCGAACTGGCTAATACAACTTATGTCGAGTTGCTTGACAAGGAGTGGCGGCGGGGCTAATTTGCGCTGGAATAAGCCAAAGCATAAGTAGGCGAAAAGCCTTAAGTTTTAGCTCAAAACATGGAGGAAAAATGAATCCAATGAATCCAACAATCGGCTTAAATCCGATGGATGCAATGAACACTAAACCTACAACAAAAGTTAAAATCATCAAGCGTTACCAAAATCGAAAGTTGTACGACACTCAACAAAGTTGCTATGTCACTTTAGACGACATTGCGAAAATGATTCGTGCAAGCGAAGAAGTTATGGTTATCGATAATAAATCTAAAAACGATATTACTGCAGCAACTTTGACTCAAATTATTTTTGAATCAGAGAAAAAAGCTTCTCAGTATGCTCCGCTTTTTACTTTACGTGAAATCATTCAACATGCGAACGGAAGCATTTCTTCATACTTAGCTAAATTGGGCGCATTCCCGATTGATTATATGACGAAACAAGCTGCTGTGAATGTTCACATCGAACGCGCATCAACTGATGATCTAAAACAAAATTTAGAAAATCGTGTTGCTGCTGCAGCAAGAACAAATACAGATGCAACTTCAAAAGTTGTCGCTGAAAAAGCAATGGTATTACCGGGTTCAAACTTAGAAGAAGAAACTCCAAGTTTACCTCTACCAAGCAGCAATCAGAATTTTAATTTGTAATTATTAAATAAATTATAATTAAAAAAAGCCCACTTGAAAAAGTGGGCTTTTTTTTGGACTAAATTCTGCAACGATACGATTTGGGTGCTGCAGCAGGCACAGGTTTTAATTTCAAATCCGAAATTTGAATCTAAAATTGAATCAGTGCGGAATAGGAATTTATGTCGTCGGTCATTAATAGCAGATCTGCCTTTGAGCTTTTGAAAAACCAATTCAATCCTGACGTCGAAGAATTTTGGGGGCTTTTTTTAAATAATCATTTGAATGTTATTGATTTTAAGTTAATTCATCGCGGAACCATGGACAGCTGTTCTGTGCACCCGCGGGATATTTTTCGTGAAGCCATCCGATTGAACAGCTGCGCTATTATCATAGCGCATAATCACCCCAGCCGTAGCGTTGACCCGTCGCCTGCCGATTTGAAACTGACCCAGAAGTTTAAAAAAATTGGACAACTGGTGCAAATACCGGTGATAGATCATGTGATTTTTTCCGATTTAAATTACTATAGTTTTAAAGAAAAAAAATTAATGTGATACTATTCAATTTGAGGGTTCAGATTCAAAAGTATCGTTATCATTTTGCTGATTCGTTGGACGGCGAAGCGGCTTCACGCTTTTGATCTGCAAATCATCTGTTAATGTAATTTGATAACCATCTTTTTTAGCATTTTCTATATATTCTTTGGCGTATTGTTTCTTGGCCTGCTCGCTTTGCATTTTTAACATTTGAGAATCATAAGACCTTTGATCGAATGTTTCAGCCAGTGTTTTATCGGTTGCAAAAGAATTGTCTTTTGCAATTTGTAATTCAATTGGAATTGTGTCTGGTGAAATTTCTTTTTCTGCGTTTTTAGCAGCTTCAAAAATTTGATTTTTAATTATTCGCACAGATGACTGCTGTTGTCTTTGTAAATCCGTTTGCGTTTGTTTTAGATATTTATTAACTAGTTCATCGGGCGTCAGCTGCGACTGTTTTACAGCAGGCTTGGCTGCGGGCACTGAGTTTGTTTTATTGAAATACACATAACCGAAAATACCAACGCAGGCTGTTCCGGTAAAAAACAAAATGTAATTCAAAAATTGATTCAACCATTTCACAGAATGAATATCGGCAGAAATCGATTTAATATTTAATTTTTTAACACAAAGGCTATGGCGTCTTAATTTGATACGTTTACAATAATAATTAGAATAATAAACAGACATATTGCACTTCTGCAGACCAGATATCTTGGCATGTCCGCGTTTTTACGGTAAACGTGATCGCACAGTAAAAATTTTAACAACGAGCGTATGCATATGAACAACGATAACGAATTACGAATTATTAATATTGAAATGAAAATGTCACATCAAGACGTCATGCTTGAAGAGTTACATCAAGTGATTTATCGCCAACAGAGCGAACTTGATTTGCTTCAAAAAAAATTAACTTTACTACAAGAACAGCTTTCGTCAGACAGCGATATTCGTCCCGCTGGTGAAAAACCGCCTCACTACTAAATTTATATTACATATTAAATTAAAGAGCGCGACCAACGTCTCAAATTAAAACAAATCATGTTAAGTTTTAATAAAAAATACCGATAAGTTTATTAATATGAAAAAAAATACGTCAGTTTATCTATTTTTATTTTTTTGTGTATTTTCGTGTAACACCAAAAACACAGAATCCATCAAGTCAATCGGTGATGGTATCGGCGCAATTGCCGGCGCGCCCACAGTCACAACAGTTTCGCCAACCAGCTATGGTGTCAAAGGTGGAATCCCCATCACTATCACCGGAACAAATTTCGATGCAAATTCAACAGTCACTGTCGGCGGCACGACATGCACAGCTCCGGTGATTACAGTACCCACCCAAATTGTTTGTACTTTACCTTATCACTTTGCATCAGTGGTTGATGTTGTCGTTTCAAATTCTAATGGTATCAGCGGAACATTATTTAATTCTTTTTCTTACAATTCATATTTATATGTCGCAAATCAAAGTGGATCATCAGCATTAACACGATTAAAAGCAGATTCTGCAACAGGTGTTATTACAAATTTAGGTACAACATCAGTTCCAAATGGCGCTTACGGTGTCGAAGTTGATTCAACAAATTCTTGGGTTTACACCGCAGC
>JAYTMM010000292.1:0-6139 GCA_043728555.1 Pseudobdellovibrionaceae bacterium | reverse complement strand
GCCAAAATTGAATCCGAAGTTCGTATCCCCGTTCGCTTAGCCGAAAATCCATTAACAGCCATTGCTATCGGCGGAGAAATGGTTCTGTCAGATCCAGAGCTTTTAGAAAAAATTCAAATCGAGCTGTAATGTATTTTTTTAACTTTTAAATTTTTTATTTATCAGAGGTTTTCATGACAACGCCAACAACCCAACCGAAACGTAAAATATTAATTACATGTGCATTACCCTATGCCAATGGCCCCATACATATTGGTCACATGATGGAACACATCGAAGCCGATATTTATTCACGCTTTCAAAAAATGAACGGTCACGAATGTTTATTTATTTGTGCCGATGATACACACGGAACACCGATCATGATCGCCGCAAGAAATGCAGGCGTCACGCCTGAAGCTTGGATTGAAAAGTCACATATTGATCATCTGAAAGATTTTAAAGCTTTCTCGATTAATTTTGATCATTACGGTTCAACAAATTCAGACGAAAATAAAAAATTATGTGAATTGTTTTACGAACGAATGAAGGCTAAAAACTTTGTTCACAAAAAACCGATTGAACAATTATATTGCGAACACGATAAAATGTTTCTGCCCGATCGTTTCGTCAAAGGCACTTGCCCTAAATGTTCTGCCCTCGATCAATACGGTGACAGCTGCGACGTTTGCGGCGCCACATATAGCCCCAACGAATTAAAAAATCCGGGCTGTTCACTGTGCGGAACACTTCCCATTAAAAAACCAAGTGATCATATCTTTTTTAAATTAAATGAATTTAAAACATTTCTGACAAATTGGTTATCAACACATACTGCGCCTGAAATTTCAAAAAAAATGTTGGAATGGTTTAACGAAGATTTACGTGATTGGGATATTTCCCGAGACGAGCCTTATTTTGGTATCAAAATCCCCGGCGAAGATAAAAAATATTTCTATGTTTGGGTGGATGCTCCGATGGGTTATATTTCGGCCAGTGAACAATATTTAAAAACACAAGGACGTAAACTTTCAGAATTTTGGGACACTGATTCAACAGCTGAAGTTTATCATTTTATCGGAAAAGATATTGTTTATTTTCACACGCTATTTTGGCCTGCTTTATTAAAAAGTGCAGATTTCAGAACGCCAACAAAAGTCAACGTTCACGGACACGTTATGGTGAACGGCGAAAAAATGAGTAAATCCAAAGGCACATTTATTTCAGCCAGCGTGTATTTAAAATACTTAGATCCACAGTATTTACGCTATTATTACGCGACAAAATTAAATGGTTCAATTGACGATCTAGATCTGAGTTTTACTGATTTTACAAATCGTGTGAATTCAGACCTCGTCGGAAAAATTGTAAATCTGGCATCCCGTGGCGCACAGATGATCAATAAAAAATTTAGCAACCAAATGTCAGTCTGCGATGCTGACGGGAAAATTCTTTTACAAAAAGTTCAAGCTGAATCTGAAAACATTGCGAAATTATACGACATCCGCGATACGGCAAAAGCTACGACAGCGATTCGTGAATTGGCCGAATTAACGAATAAATATTTTGATGACAAAGCCCCCTGGAAAACTTCAGAAACGAATCCTATTGAAACTCAAAAAGTTTTAACAACGACATTAAATGCATTTCGTATTTTAGCAATTTATTTAAAACCGATTTTGCCAGATTTAATTTTGCAAGTCGAAATTTTAATGAATGAAAAAAATTATCAATGGAATGATTCGCAAAAAATTATTGAAAATCACAAGATTCAAAATTATGTGCATCTGGCTTCACGCGTAGAAAAAGAAAAAATCGAAGCTTTAATTACGGAACAAAAAGAAATTTTTGAAATCGTGGCTGTAGAAAAAGCAAAAGAATTAAAAAACAGACCCGCTTCTGCGGTTGCTCCTGCAAGTGTTGCAACTGAAATTGATTTTGCAGATTTTGAAAAAATTGATTTGCGAATTGCAAAAATCATCGAAGCTGAAGAAATCAAAGAGGCCGATAAATTACTGCGCCTGAAAGTTGAACTTTCTGATGGCCAAACTAAACAAATTATTGCTGGAATTAAATCAGCCTATTCCGCAGAAAAAGTTTTAGGCCGCATGGTTTTAATTTGCGCGAATTTAAAACCTCGAAAAATGAAATTTGGTATCAGCGAAGGTATGGTTTTGGCGGCTGGCGATGGAGGGACGGATTTATTTATCCTGTCACCCGATTCGGGTGCCAAAATTGGTAGTAAAGTTAAATAATGGCAAACAACGTTTGCAGGATGTAAAACTCGACGTGGACAAAGTCTACAGGATGTAAAACTCGACTATGAAAAAAACTGTTGAAGAAATTTATCAATTATTTACGGGCCTTGAAAAAGACTCCTCTGACGGAGTTTTTAACCAACAGCTTTTAGAAGAGCTTGTAAATCTGATTGCAAGCCTAGAAAAATCTGATGATTTAATTTTACAAAAATTATCAAAACATAAAAACTCGCTGACACCACAAATGACAATCAGACATTTTTCTACAATCGCGGTACCCTTTGAGAGATATTTGAAAAAAAATATCACTGACGATGATTTTTTAATTTCATCCACCGATCGCGATCATTTAGTTATGCCGCGCGCACCGCTGCATTTTGTTTTAGATAACCTCAGATCTGCATTCAATGTGGGTTCAGTTTTTAGAACCGCCGACACCTTAGGGGCCACAAAAATTTGGCTGACCGGATACACACCGACACCACATCAGTTGCAGGTCGAAAAAGCAGCCTTGGGCAGCACTTTTGTGATGACGTGGGAACAGTGCAGTTTTTCAGACTGTGTTAAAAAATTAACAGATGGTAATGTTCAAATCGTGGCACTTGAAACAACCAGCACGGCTCGTGATATCACACTTGATTTTGATTTTTCAAAACCCACAGCATTTGTTATTGGCAATGAACGCTTTGGACTGGATATGACACAACTTGAATTATCTGACGATGTTCGAAAAATTCCAACTTACGGAATTAAAAATTCTTTAAATGCCAGCGTTGCCGCTGCGATTGCAGGATTTGAATGGCGTAAACAATATAACGAAACACTGCACACCGTTTAATGACAGAATCTCAGATAATTCATTTTACTCCGATTGGTTTTTTTTCATCAGAACAAATAGAACCTTATCAGGCCGCCCGTCAACCCGATGAAAATTCATTGCCAGGGATTATTAAATTAATTTCTGGACACAATTTTGAACAAGCTTTAACTGATCTTGAGGGATGTACGCACATTTGGATTATTTATCATTTTCATAAAAACAGTCACTGGAAACCGATGGTTTTAACACCCAGATCTGAAAAAAAAATTGGCGTCTTTGCAACGCGTGCACCTTACCGCCCAAATCCCATCGGAATGACCGTCGTTAAATTAGAAAAAATTGACGGACTGAATATTTTTGTGGGCCCCAACGATTTATTAAATGAAACACCCATTTTAGATATCAAGCCCTATCATCCCGAATCAGATTTGATCAAAAATTCAAAAATTGATTGGCTGAATGAGTCTGGAAATACAAATTTAAAATTAAAAAAATATAAAATAAATTTTTCGCCGATTGCTACAGATCAACTTGATTTTTTAAATTTAAACAAACTTTCTGAAATTAAAACATTTATTTTACGTCAACTTGAATACGATCCGATCAATTCAGACAAAAAAAGAGTATCGGAAAATTCAGGGTACTGGACATTGGCTTACCGCACGTGGCGTGTGGATTTTATTTTAATTGATAATTTGGTTTCAGTGATCGGACTGCGCTCAGGATATACGGACGATGACTTAAAAAAAAATGAAGATCTTTACCATGATAAAGATCTTCATCAAAAATTTAGACGTCTATTTTAATTTAGCTGTTTTAAAAAATTATTTTTTACTTTTTTTCTCTTTATGCTCTTCACGTTTTTGCTTACATGCAGAAACCATATCTGGCGTTACGCTGACGCCTGCAACAGTTTCACCGTTTGATAATTTTTGCACACAGTCTTTGTAAAGACCTTTGCCTTCTTTGTGTTCGCCTTTAACAAAACCACCAGCTTCACAAGCTTTTTTGATTTCAAGACAAGGTTTACTTTTTTCGTGGTCTGCATTTTTACCCTGATCACCTTCGGCGAAAACTGCAGAGGCCATTAAAACTGAAGCGATCATTAATAACTTTTTCATAAGATCTCCTTTATTGCTCGTTGAGTTTCACATCCGGCAAACTTTGTTTGCTGTTGTAAAAATAGAATACCCCATAGAGCTTAACCCAACATGAATACGATATTAATTTTTTTTCATATGTGCGTATGACTTTGATCCAGCAAGGTCATTATCGTCTCAGTATAAAACACTACTCAAAATACATAGCCCACAGTAACCTATTGAATCAGATGAATTCATTGCAAAAGAAATCAATTCAATACAGTTACGTCGAAGTCTTCATCACAAGTTTCGTTGTAGGCCTTGCTGAAAATTATTTTGCAGCCTACGCCGTACAATCAGGACATTCGGCACTGCAATCTGGATTATTGGTTTCGTTACCGTTAATTTTCGCAGCAATCATTCAATTTTTAACGCAGCCTTATTTTCAGTTTTTAAATGCTTCAAGGTTTGTGCAGTTTGCTGTTCTGTTGCAAAGTGTAAGTTTAATCAGTTTATCTGTATTAAGTATCGTAAATTCAAATCCAAATTTTTCAATTTTACTGTTTATATATTCTGTCTACTGGCTGGGGCATTTCGCAATTCAACCGGCATGGAATCGCTGGATCGCAGAATTTGTACCGGCTGATTATGGTCAAACTTATTTTTCATTCAGAAATCGACTCAGTCAAAGCGGAATCATCGCTGGACTTGTTCTGGGCGGAATCACTCTACACATGAAAATCATCGACGTTCCGATAGAAATTTTATACTTCAGTCTGTTTACGATCAGTTTTATTTGTAAAATAACGACTTTCTTTTTATTTAAGAAACACCCCGCTACAGAAGCTTTGGTTTATATCTCAAAACAAAAAATGATCTCGATCTTTAAAAAATATCAAAAATTTTTACGCAGTTACAGTGTGTTTAATTTTTCAATTTATTTATCGGCGCCGTTTGTGGCCGGATATTTATTGGCTGAATTAAAATTAAATTATTTTGATTTTATGCTGGTCATGTTCGGACTGTTTGCAGGTAAAGTTTTAACGTCGGTCTGGTTACAAAAATCAAAAACGCAAATTGATCCCACGCGTTTGATGTTTATTGGCGGTCTGATCGCCGCACCCTTACCCGCGCTGTGGCCTGTGTGTTCCCAATTATGGATGATGATTTTGCTGCACACTATTTCAGGGATAGCCTGGGCCAGTTGGGAAGTCGGGCTTTCACTTTGTTTTTTTAAAAATATTACTGACGATGAAAAAATTGAAACAATCAGCCTGTATCATTACATTGGCACTGTGACACAAGTTTTAGGAACTTGTTTTGGGGCCATCATGATTAATTTTGCTTTTCACCAAAATTATAATTTTATTTTTATCATGGCCGGAGTGGTTCGTCTGATTTGCGTTTTACCACTCCGTCGAAACAAGTTATCCGTTTAGGTCGAAATAAATTATCCGTCGAGCTACAGCATCCGTTGCGCTAGAGCTACAGCATCCGTCGAGCACTATTTCGTCAATGATCTTAGCATCCACGCAGTTTTTTCATGAACTTGCAAACGTTGAGTTAATAAATCACAAGTGACTTCATCATTGGCCTCGTCCGCGGCTGCTAATAAATTTCTGGCCGTTTGTGTGACGATTTCGTGACCTTGTAAAAGATCTTCGATCATCTTCATCGCTTTGGGAACTTTTTCAGATTCAGAAATCGAAGTCAGTTTTGAAAACTCTGAATATGTACCAGGTGCGTATTCACCCAACGCACGAATACGTTCAGCGATTAAATCCAACGCATTCCAAAGTTCAGTGTATTGATCCATGAACATCACATGCAAAGTGTTGAACATCGGACCTTCGACATTCCAATGATAATTATGTGTTTTCATATACAACATGTAACTATCAGCCAAAAATTTTGAAAGCCCTGCTGTGATTTGTTTTCGGTTTTGTTCTTTGATGCCTAATTTTATTTTTTTCATAAAAAAATCCCCTTTAAGATACCTT
>JAYTMM010000291.1:0-4610 GCA_043728555.1 Pseudobdellovibrionaceae bacterium | reverse complement strand
TGTGATTGATTTTTCTAAATTTAAAAATTTCTCTGATCTTTTAAATCCACCGGCATTTATAATCAGTATCGATTCTTTGGTCGTAACACCGTTCAATTCAAATTCACCCAACGCGTTCGTTACAGCACTCATTTTATCTGGCAGAATAAAAACTTGAATATTGGATAATTTAATTTTACGACCTTTTTCAAAAACTGTCCCAGTGATTGAAATCTGACTGAAGACTTGTGATGAAATAAGTAGAATAAATAAAAATATTTTCATACGACCTTTTTTTTAATTCGAAGATTTAAAATTAATACTGAACCTGATTTTAGTAGCGACCGGATCATCTTTGATTTTTGCCGGAATAAATTTTAATTGTTTTGCAATTTCAATGGCTTTTTCACCCAAACCGAACTCAAGCACATTTAACATTTTTACTTCACGCACAAGACCTTCACGGTCGATCAAAATTAATAATACAGCGCTACCAACGTATCCGGCTTTACGGGCCTCGTCGGTTCTATTCGCAATCACAGTTGAAATTAATTTGGCTCCGGATGTGACCAGATAATCATCTGCAGGAATCGGTAATGAATCTGCATCGGTTGGTTTTAATTTTAGATCATCATTTTCTTTAGCAATGGTGTTCCCTTGCTTGTCCGAAGCGGCATCTGATTTCGACGTCGTGATCGTTTTACGATTCAGACCGAAAACTTTTTG
Source organism: Pseudobdellovibrionaceae bacterium (assembly GCA_043728555.1). Classification (GTDB taxonomy): domain Bacteria; phylum Bdellovibrionota; class Bdellovibrionia; order Bdellovibrionales; family Bdellovibrionaceae; genus Pseudobdellovibrio. The sequence continues at coordinate 3,905 of JAYTMM010000291.1, read as the reverse complement.
ACTGGTCTCTGGAATTTCTTTGGTCACTGTTGGTTTTGTTTCATTTTTCGGTTGTAAAATTAAATTCGAAGGCGCTACCACTGGATTTTCAATGACCGTAAAATTTATTTTTTTTGCGGGCTTAAAAAAATCGAACGTAAAAAATAAAATGATCGTAGCCATCAACAGATGACTAAAAATTGAAATTTGAAATGGAGACCAGCGATTCAACGAATTCATTATTTACTTATTTTTTTCTTGCTCGATTTGGACTGCGAATTTTTCAAGGCCCGAAGTTTTAAGTAAATCAATAACTTTAACGACTCGACCATAAGGAACATCAACATCAGCACTGATGATGGCTTGTGAATCCGCATTTTGTTTTAAAGCTTCAACGGCCGCCGCCTTTAAGCCTTCGTCATCAGTTAAGACTCCGTTTAATAAAATATTTCCATCACGGTTCACGGCAACGCCCAATGTTTGCATAATTTTACCATCACCAGAATTTGTTTTCGGTAATTTAATGTCGATGATGTCTTTGACCAAAGCCGGTGCCGTGATCATAAAAATAACAAGCAACACCAGCACCACATCCACAAACGGAGTCACATTAATCGATGCAAACGTTTGGTCATCTGAATCATTATTTAATTCTACGCCCATGATTATTTCTCGATTTGTGCGATCAACTGATCACGCAAAGATTCTGTGCGCTGAATGGCGCGTTTGATTTGATTTGAAAAATTATTATAGGCAACCACCGCAGGAATTGCGACCAATAAACCCACCGCTGTTGCGTACAAAGCCTGAGACACACCCGTCATCACGGCCGTGCTACCGCTTTGCGTACCAAGGTATGCAAATGATCTGATAATTCCCAGCACAGTACCGAACAAGCCAATAAATGGTGCATTTGCACCCAGCGTCGCCAGTACGGGCAGGCCTTTTTCTAAATTTGAACGTTTATCTTTGATGTAGCTTGAAATAGAACGATCGATACTGTTTGTTTTTTTGAACTGATCAGAATTTAATTCTGCGGATTTAAAAGCATCGATAAAAAAATTTGATTCTGATTTTTTTTGAAACAACAGATTTTTTTCAGAAATCATTTTTTGAATATCTAAAAAAAAGTCTTCAGAAATTAAAGCTTTTAAAATTCTTTTTCGATCGATCATGATTGCGATCGACCAGACGGAAAGACCTACCAATAACAAAAGAACAACTTTTTCGATGATATCAGTAATTAAAATAATTGAGTTCATGACGGGCTCCTTAAGTCTATGAGCCCCTATTGAAACTCAGACTTAAGGATTCGTCAAATTGATCAGTTCAAATTAGTATTGAATTACGGTTGGTTATCTTCGTCGCCTAAGATGTTAACTAACACGGCCGAGTAACCACGTGCAGCACGCTTTTCAATTGAATTTACTATTGTCTGAAAACTTGTCGGTTTATTCCAGTTAATCAACGCCTTATGTAAAATCATAGCATTATCCGCATTGAATGAAAATAATGACGGGAGTCCATTAGCGATGATGTCTAAGTTCTTAGTACCTTTTGGATCTTTCACAGAATCAAGTTTTGCTTTTTGTTTGAAAAATGGCTGTGTGTAATATGAATAACTGTTGCATCCCGCCCAGTAAACCAACTGATAATTCGATGACAAACTGTAATACGTCGGATTGTAACGTAACATTGAAGCAAAATTATCTGCATCAAAACCAGAACCCACACGCGAATGTCCGAACCAACTAAAAAACGCATCGTGATCGTGAGCATAACTTTGTGCAAATAGTTCCATTTGATCAATATTAGCAGATGTTACAACTTTGATTTCGATTTTTACATTATTGTAATTTCCAGCATATCGGTAACCGATTAATTTTTCAGGAAAACGTGGATTTAAATATTCTTTTTGTAAAATCGAAGTTTTTTCTAAATTTAATTTTAAATTTTCTTTGTCCATGAATTTAATAAATTTACGATATTCATTCATTCCATAATCAGAATCTGTGTCTGGATTTGCATCCACAGCGTCTTCGACATATCCGAAAGCATACGTCATTTGAAAATTATTATCGAGCCCGTTACTTTTAATCATTTTTTGAAATTCAGGGTACGTTTCAACTGTATTCATCGTTTGTTCGCTCAATTTTAAATCAACCATTTGATAGTCTGTATTTAAAACATGATCACAACCAGAACGTGTTGGATCCCAAAAATACCAAAAAAAACTTTGTGTTTGATGTTCAGGTGATGAATCCGTGCATGATTTCCATTTTGTTGTAAATAATTTCTGTGCATTAAACGGAACCGGCAAAGTTAATTTCTGAGTTGTTGAGATTAACTTTGAAGCCACAATCCAAGTACCACTGTATGTGTACGGCACAACAACATGATCAGCTTCTTGAATGGATTGCGCCCAGTCGATCACAACTGTCATTTCAGTTTTCATTCCGCCCAATTCGCGATTCGTTAACGGACCAAATAAATATTTAATCGTCGGACGAATCAAAGACTGTTCAAAATATGATTTTGTGTACGCATCCATTTTTTGGATATCTTCGATTTTATAATCCGAAGTTTTATAAACCGCCGAAAATTGAGCTTTCGTTTCGACGCCCGCTGACGAATAAAATTTGGCAATATTTTCTGGAGTCTGCTGAGTTGCATTTTGAACAGCTGGTTTGCAGCCAAAACCTAAGGTAAAAGTTAAGACAAAACCTGACGCTAAAAGACCGATGAATTGATTCTTCATTTTGAAACCTCGCTATTGTTTGGATATGGTCTTTATAAACGAATCTGAGCGCTTTTCAACGACTGTTCTGTTTGTCAGATTTTCTTGGAATTAATTATAGCCGAGTGGTTCCAGAGTGGGGTTTAAATCACTTATTTATTTCTCGTAGGGGTCAAAATCACTTTCCAAAGTATTTGTCCAATGCAAGGAATCGCAATACTGTGGCGAATAAACAACCTCAAGCTTTATACGATCGGGGTCTTCAAAAAACACCCCATAATAAGTGTCATCACCCTGAGGTTTTTCTTCATAAAGACATTCGATGTTATTTTTAACAAGTGTATTTTTATAAAAATCGTCAACTTCATTTTTTGTGGATACAGAAAAAGCAATATGATTTAAACCCGTTCTTTTGCGATGAAAACCGCTGCCAATATATTTTTCTTCTGTCGGACAAATACAAATTTTCATAAATCCGTCTGTATAAGTCGTAAATTTTTTCTGACAAACTAAACGCTTCCAACCAAGAGGTCTTAAAATCATATCATAAAATCGAATACTTTTTGCATATTCAGTGACGTTGATATCGATGTGGCTGAGTTTGGTCATTTTAAATTATCCTTAAAAAATTCACTCATTAATACAAATTCTTGAATACAATTTGCTGATTGCGAATTGTCAGAATCAAGTTATCTGTTGATGAATTTTGAATTTGAGTCAATCCCAACCGATCAAACATTTCTATATTTTTTGTAGATAAATTTGGAATTTCTAATTTTGAAATAAACATTGGATGATGATCACTTAGTGTATCTTGCTGTTGAACTTCGATCAGTGTCGGCATATCGGGCCGAGCCAAATAAGCAGTTTTTGAATGTTTGATCGTATGTAAACTTTTGGGATGCAACAACCAACCCGAACCGGCTAATTGATCAATGTAAACTTCGATATTTAAAACATCGATCGCAATATGATGTAAACCAGGACCTCGTTTTGACATTGCACGCGAATACGCACCGTCTTTGATAGGCTCCATCAACAATAAATTAGCCATCTCATTTTGTAAATCACCGACATAAATTTCAAGCGTGCCTTCGCCTTCCCATTGATCGGCAGGGCCAATTTTAAAATCGAATTGTTTTAAATATTCAGCCGATTTTTCAACACTGGGAACAAGAAGTGCTATGTG
>JAYTMM010000290.1:0-20868 GCA_043728555.1 Pseudobdellovibrionaceae bacterium | reverse complement strand
ATGTAATGACACTGAAAAAAGTTAAACTTGCCATTGTGATAGATAAAATAAGTGCTTTCATAGGTTAGCCTTTCGATAAATATTTGTTTGAATTCATTTAGAATTTAAATATTAAACCGAATACCTAGACCTAAGTCAAAAATAATCAAATATTATTAATCAGTAAATTCAACAACTTACCTCGTACTTTGGAATTATTTTAAAAAAAACTAGACCAAAGGCTAAAGTTCACTAGACCTAAGTCCGAAAGGTATCTCGTACATGTTGGTGACCTTGAATGAGTTGAAATTGCAACTTAAATCAGATCTGGATTTAAGAATCAAAATCACTCCGTCAAGGCCGAACTTATGAAACCTACGAGGCAGTCACCTTGAAAGTTTCATAAGTTGTCGCCAACCCAAATTTTTAATTTTTTAAAGTATTAGGCAAAAAACCGGTACGTAACAAAAAAATCTATTGGGAAATAGGGAGGACTTTTTATGGGCTTAAGAGTAACAACGAACATGGCGTCTATATCAGCGCAAAGATCTTTATCAATGCAGTCAAAACGACAAGAACATGCGTCTCAGGCGCTGGCATCAGGTTCACGAATTGTTCGTGCAGCTGACGATGCTGCAGGCTTAGCGATTTCAGAGAATATGAAATCAGATCTGAGGGGTACTGCAGCAGCACGAAGTAATGCCTTTAATGCGATTTCAGCGATGCAAGTGGGTGAGGGTGGTTTGTCAGAAATGTCGAACTTGATCACGCGTCTTCGTGAATTAGGAGTGCAGTCAGCATCGGATACGATTGGTGATAAAGAGCGTGTGTATTTGCAACAAGAAGCATCCAGTATCACCGAAGAGATTGATCGTATTTCAAAAACCACATCGTTTGGTGATAAAAAACTGTTGGATGGATCAAATCCCGTATTTGATTTCCACGTCGGATCAAGTGGTAAAAAAGAAAATATTATTACATACAAAGCAGAATCAACCGCAACGCCAGATGAATTAAATTTATCATCCATTGATATTACGTCAAAAAGTGGTGCCAGAGATTTGTTGAACAATGTCGATACGGCATTAGAAAAAGTAAATAAAATGCGTGCGGGTTTTGGTGCTATGCAATCAAGGCTTGAATCGACAGTGACGGGTTTGGATGTGCGTACCGAGAATTTATCGGCTGCTAAGTCAAGGATTACAGATGCCGATGTTGCTAAGGAATCATCAGAGATGGCTTCGGCCACCATGTTGCAAAACGCTGCGATTTCAGTTTTGTCGCAAGCCAATCAGCAGCCGTATTCAGCTATGAAATTATTAGGATAATTCAAACAGTTAACGATTTTTAATTTTAATACAGTTTTGAGGTCATTCCCAATAATGGTCTCTTAAGCCCGAACTGATTTGATCCAAGTGCAGCGAAGTTCTTAGACCCTTGCAATTTTTGCAAGGGTCTTTTTTTCATCAAAATGCATAAACTGAAATTTGACTTGGAATTTTCAACGGTTCTGATAATTATCTTGTTAAAGAGGTAATTATGAAAAATTTATTATTTGCAGGTTTATTTTTGTCACTAAATGCGTTCGCTTCCGGAAATAAAACTATCGAGCCCGGTTTGTACAACGCCGTCGATGTCGATTCAGGCACAATCACTGCGCAATTAGTTATTCGTGCAGATGGAACTTTGAATTTCAAAGTACAAACGCCAGATTTTGAAATGCCAGATCCAGGTTGCGACGGTGTTTACACAGTTGTTGGCGAATCATTTAAATCTGATTTGAAATGTCCAATTGCGATTTTACCAGAGGTTAGCGTGAATATTGATGTCACAAATGTAAATCCGCAATCAATTCGTTCAGCAACAGGCGCAGTTGTGCCAGTTGTTATTGATGCTTTGGGCGCAGATGCGACGATTTTTCGTTTGAAAATTGTTGAAGCTGCTGCGGCAAAAAAATAATTTTTCATATTCGATTTTTATATAAGTAAAATCAAATTCTAAAATAAAAAAGGACTCAGAAATGAGTCCTTTTTTGTTTTGTATGAATGAAATTAATCCCAGACGACGTCTTTCGTCTGTACAGACGCAGGTCTGTCATCGAAAAGTCTGTAGACAGACCGACCGGACACTTGTTGAGTCTGGTTTTTTCCAGACGTTCGTCCTGTAAATTTCAATTTGTTCGTCTGTTTTTCAATACGTAAGTCTAGTTTAAGAAAGACTTTAGTCTAGTTTTGCTCGACGTGACTAAAGCATTACACAGGCTCGCCGAAAGGTACATCAACAACAACGACTCAGACTCGACGAGACTTCCGCTGAGAGACCTTTTTAGAGTGACTGCTAAATTGGAATCGCTTGCAGGCAAAAGTTAAACCGGGTGCAGGTCACCAACATGTACAAAAGAAAACTTCAAAGAAAGTTTTCTTAATGAAAGAGGTCTTCAATGGGAATGAGAATTACAACAAACGTACCGGCATTAAACGCTCAACGTAGTATGACTACGAATTCGCGATCAATGCAAAAAAGTATGGCCCAGTTATCAACTGGATCACGTATCACTAACGCTGGCGACGACGCTGCAGGTTTAGCGATCAGTGAAAACTTGAAATCGCAAATCCGTTCATTCGGACAAGCTTCAAGAAATGCAAACGACGGTATATCAATGATCCAAACTGCGGAACAAGGTATGGGCGAAGTTTCAAATATTATTACACGATTAAGAGAATTGGGCATCCAGTCTTCATCAGATACAATCGGCGAAAAAGAACGCGGATTTATTCAAAAAGAAGTTGATGCAATGAAAGCTGAAGTTCAGCGTGTGGCTGATTCAACAACATTCGGTTCTCGTAAATTATTAGATGGTACTGGTGGTATTTATGATATTCACGTTGGTACAGGTTCAAACGAAAAAACAGATTGGATTTCATATGATTCATCTGTGTCAAACGTACAAACTGATAATTTGGGTATTGGCGATTTAGATTTTTCAACTAAAGAAGGTTCTCGTGCAGGTTTGGCGGCTTTAGATACAGCGCAAACATCTGTCAGCGGATCACGTGCAACATTGGGCGCAATGCAAAATCGTTTAACTTCAACAATCGACGTGATCGGTACAATGAATGAAAATATGAACGCTGCAAATTCACGTATCCGTGACACAGACGTTGCAATGTCTTCATCTGATTTAGCTCGTAATAATGTGTTGTTACAAGGTACAACAGCAACATTATCACAAGCGAACCAATTGCCTCAGATGGCTTTGAAATTAATTGGTTAATTTTTCGATAAGAGTTTTTCAGTCAAGGTTTCGAGTTTCCTTCATTTTCTGAGCGGACGGCGTATTGACCTCCGCTGAAAATGAGAACTCTGCTCAGAAAAATAAAATCTCGACCAAGATCCGTAATGGATCTTGGTTTTTTTGTTTTTGTACGTGCTGTGAACTGAATTTTTAAATGCGGTGACTCAAGTTCGTCTCAAAATGTGCCGATAGATAGGATATGAACATCAAAGGATTGATAAATCCAAATTTTATTTCAAATGGCATCAAGCCATCTGATGGCATTCAAAAAAATGAACGCGTGATTAAATCAGATAATACCAATGAACGCGATGCCAACGGGCAAGAATTCTATTCTAAAAATAAAAAAAAGCAACGTATGACCAAAGAACAATTTGGTCGTGCACTGGCTTTATTGAATCAGAAAAATTTTATGGTTGAAATGAAATGGCGCGCATACGAAGTGATTGAAAATGACTTTTTTTATGCCGAAGTTAAATCCGAAGACGGCACAGTGATTCGTCGCATGTCTGAATTTGACATGTGGGAAATGTTCGAAGACAAGTCTGTTGACGAAACCAAAGGCCAGCTTTTAAAAAAATCTGCATAGAAATTCATATAAAAAAATAAAATCATATTCGTTCATCCAGTCTAGGTCGGAAATGCCTACTAGATGCAGGTCTGAAGACAATCAATTGACTCACAGTATTTAAAAATAACTGTCACAATTTGATACATGGCAGGAATAAGAATAAACGGATTAGCAAGTGGGCTTCCGCCCAATCTAGTCGATCAAGTGATCGAAGCTGAACGTATTCCTGTGAAACAAATGCAAGATAAAAAAGCCAAGATCGAAGACAAAGTCAAACTCGTTGGCGACTTAGAAACAAAAATTAATGATATTGGAAAAAATTTATCTTCGATCATGGGACGAAAAGGTTTCGTTGATAAAAAATTTAATTCAGGATTTCCGGATATTATTAATGGAACAATTGATCCCGAAGTTGCAGACCCCGGCCAATGGAATTTAGAAGTTCTGCAATTGGCAACAAAATCATCAGTGTCATCAAACGGATTTCCTGACAAAGACGAAACAACAATTGGTGCTGGCTACATTCGTTTTATGGATACCAAAGGCGACCAACAAGAAGTTTATATCGACGAGGACAGTTCAACTTTAGATAAAGTCGCCGCAAAAATTAATGATTCAAATTCTGGTGTACGTGCAGTTGTTGTGAATGATCGAAGTGATAAGACCGACAGTTACAAATTGGAATTATCAGGATTGAAAACTGGCGATGATAATGAAATTGAATATCCGTCGGTTTATATGCTGGACGGAAAACAAGATTTTCAGTTCGTAGAAAATAACAAAGCCAAAAATGCAATTTATAAACTAGATGGCCATCAGTATGAAAATGCAGACAACATGATAACAGATTTGTTACCCGGTGTGACTTTGGATTTAAAACAAGCCAAACCAGGTCAGCCCATTCGTGTGAATGTTTCTGAAAACTACGATCTGATCAGTGAAAAAATGAAAACATTTGTCGATTCATACAACGCAGCACTTGGTTTTATTCAAACACAAAATAAATTAACCGAAGGCAAAGACGGAGTTCCGCATCTGGGCCCGTTGGGCGGTGACGGCATGTTACGTATGACTGAAAGCCGCTTGCGTTCAATTATTCAAACGCCTCAATTTACAGACAGTGATATACAACGAGTTCTTGAATTAGGTATTGAATTTAATAAAAATGGCTCGCTTGATTTTCAACAAGACAAATTTAAAAAAATATTAACAGCAGATCCAATGCGTGTCGTAAAATTTTTGCGAGGCAATTTGGTTGATAAAGGCTTTTTGCCAACAATGACAAAAAGTTTGCGAGCAATTAATGATTCATCGGTAGGTATCGTTGGTGGTCGTAAAAAAAATTACCAAGACCGTTCGGCGCAAATTGATAAAAATATTGAGCGCAAAGAAAAAACTTTGGCAAAACGTGAAGATCAATTACGAAAACAATTTTCTGATATGGAAGGTGCAATGTCGAAAATTCAGGGGCAAGGTGCCGCGATGGCAGGAATGGCGAAATGATGACTTATAAGATAAAAAGTAAAATTAACTATAAACTGAAAGGAGCTAAAATATGAGTAACCCGTATCAAAAGTACAAAAATACATCCGTATTAAGTGCATCGCGCGAACAGATTTTATTAATGCTTTACGAAGCTGCGATCAAATTTACAAAACTGTCTGTTCAAGCCGCCGAGAAAAAAAATATTGCTGAGCGTGGCCGTAACATTATGCGCGCCTATGATATTGTTGCTGAATTGCAAGTTTCGCTGGACCACAACGTTGGAGGCGATTTACCAAAGCAGCTCGATCAGCTGTACACGTTCATGTTGGACCAATATACCAAAGGCAATATTCATGGTGACATTGAAGCTTTGAAATCGTGCCAGAAAATTTTAGAAAATTTGTATGACGGATGGAAGCAAGTTATTGAAGGCATGAAGAAAACCGCAGAACAAAGCAAATAATTAAATTAACAATAAATATACCAACACGAAAGAGGCAACCATGAATAGAGTGATTCAATTAATGGGTGAAAAAAATCATTTCCTAGAAAAATTTATGAATTTGAATGAAAAACAAATTACCCGATTAGAAGAGGGTCATTTTGATCAGATTGAATATTTTTATAATCAGCGCGAAGATCTAATTAAGATTATTAAATATATCGATGCAGAAACACATAAAGCACAAGGCCTGCAGATAGATGGTGATCTTGAAATGATGGATGCCGATCGAAAAGTAATTAAAGAAAATTTAAAAACCAAAGATATCTATACAGCTAAAATTATTGATCAAGACATGCAGGTATTGGCTCTGATTGATCGCGCTAAATCACGAATCATCAAAGAATTGCAAGACGTTCGCCAAGGCAAGCGTGCCATGGCCGGATATAAAACGACAATCGCGTCGTGATTTTAATTTGAATTTTATTTAATCAGTCAAAAACCTGACTGGTCGGTCAAATTCATAAAAGTTATTTTTAAAATACGAAAGCCTCGGCATAAAAACCGAGGCTTTCATGCATTTTGAGGCCTAAGCGCATTGGCATTGAGTTTGCTTTAAATAATATGTGTGTGATGTGAAAGGCAAGGATTGCCGATCCCGCAGACTGAAAGACAATATCAACCGGAGGCAGGATGCAAGACCAGGTACAACAACAATATCAAGCAGCGCTTGAATTATTTAATACACAAAATTACAAAAAAGCATTTGTGAAATTAATTGAAATTTCAAATCAATGTTCTGACGATCCTGAATATTTGTTTTTAATGTCCGAAATATTAAAAATACGTTCTGATTTTACAGCACGCGAAAAAGTTTTACGCACACTTTGCAAAATTTCAGATAAAATTCAATTCCAAATTTTATATATGAAACAGCTTATGCAAAACAAGGCCGTCAATCAGGCTTTGGATATTGGCTTGCAATTACATTCCAAAGCATTAACGGTGTCCGAACAGACCGAAGTTTTTGATATGATGTCAGCGATTTATATCCAAGAAAACGATTTCGATGGTTTGACTGAAATCGTTGCTGGTTATGAATCTGCCGAAATCAAAACCGAACAATACTATTATTCGCAAAGCTTATTGTGCTTGAACAGTTCAAACGAACCGAAAGCTTTACTTCATTTACGTGATGCTGTATTAAAAAATCAAAATTTTGATGAAGCTTGGGTGGCGCTGGCTTTATTGCATGATAAAATGGGCGATTCAGATTTGTCGATGGCTAATTTAGAAAAAGCCTTAGATGCAAATCCCTTGAATGCTTCAGCGCTAAAGCATTATTCGAAAAAATCTATTCAGCTGGGTTGTGTAGATAAAGCTGTTGAAAAGGTCGATTTTTATTTAAAGATGTACAATTTTGACGTTGAAATGTCGTCACAATTTGCAAGCTTGTTAAAAACAAAAAATCAGAATGACATCGTACAACGTGAATCAGATAAATTGTCATATTATTTTGGACATCAAATTACCTTATGATATCGTTAGGCTGTGAATATTGTTATACAGCCTGAGCTCAAAAAATACATTCAAATAGATCAGTTCGGTGCAAGCGCTGAACTGAATCAATCAGTGATTGTTGGCAACGCTCAATTTCTTTTGTTAAATTCAAAAAATAACTCAGAATCAATTTTAGTTGATGAGCTAAAGTCGATCAGCATTGAACAGCTAAAAAAAATAAATCCTTGTTTTGTTTTTGATCTAAAAAATATTCGATTATCTGCCATTGAATTACAAAATGCGATCAGGCACAGAATCGAAATACAAAAAAAAATAATCGACATTCATATTTTAAAAAAACAGACAGAGCTCAAAAGAATTGATTTGGAGCGGCTGAATTCATTTTTAAAGGATGAGTCTGACGAAAAAAAAATGGCCTTGGGTCATTTTCACGGCGAAGAATTGAATCGAAAAAATAAAGAAAAAAAACTTCTCTCATTTTTAGATTATCTGAATTCAGAATATGATAATTCAGATTTTATTTTAGAAGTTTTAAAAACAATTTGGTCGGATTTGAAAAAAATCGGTGGATTTTACCGTTTAGGTTTCATTCTAAATAACCAAGAACATCGTAGCTACATCGTTGAATTCGACGGCAAAATTGATCGATCAAAGTCCGCAGATTTTAAAAGCAAAATCGAGACTGTGGCATTGGCGCAATTTTTAGCCGATGCATTCAAGCGACCTGTCGGCAAATTGATTCAGTTTTCAAATGAAAAAGAAAGAAATCAGTTTATTTTCTTTTTCGAAGTTCAAGGTCAAAGTTATCAGGCGACTGAGTTAGATCAATACATGTCTGAACGGATCAGTTTGTTGTCGATCGTTTTGCAACGTTGGCACTTGGAATCCACCGAGATTCAAATTTTACGCCAATGGCAATTGTTATTCAGATCCTACCAAAATCCTGTGCACGTCATCAGCGAAAATTTTGAGCTGGTTCAATCTAATTATTCAAAAAATCAAAGCGTTAGTTCAAAAAAATGCTACGAAGTTCTTGCCGGCAGAACTGAACCTTGTGCCGGCTGCCCTATAAAAAAGAATAGTCTAAATAAAAATAATTTTGTCAGCATTGATAGTGCAGATTACGCGGTCGTTATTTCTGAATTTATGATTGAACACGAAAAATATTTTTTTATGATTTATGAAAACACAAACGAAGTCAGTTTGCTGAAATCAAATGTGATTCAAGCTGAAAAAATGGCCACCATCGGCCAGTTGTCGAATCATTTGGCGCATGAAATGAATAACCCGTTGACGGGCTTAAAACTGTATTCTGAAATGTTATTGGCAGATAACCGACTGCAAAATCCGATTTATGAAAATGATATGCGCGAAGTTTTAAAGGCCATTTCGCGCAGTCAAATTATTTTACAGGACCTAAGTCAATTCGCTAGCGAAGAACAAACCGAATTGATAAGTTTGGATTTTTCTGAGACTGTTAAAAAAACGATGACGCTATTAAAATCAATTCTGCGAAGTCATCGAATTTTTATAGATTTAAAGAATACTCAAATTTTTGCACAGCCTACATATTTGCAGCAGGTGTTATTTAATTTAATTAAAAATTCTTGTCAGGCCATGTCTGACAAGGGAACTCTGAAAATATATCAAATTGAAGCAAATGAGACTGTTGATTTTATTGTCGAAGACGACGGGTCCGGTTTGCCGCAGGCTTTGCAGGACCAATTATTTAAACCATTTTTTACAACAAAAGATGCTGGATATGGAACAGGGCTTGGCTTGTTTTTATCACATCGATTAATGAATCGTATGAATGCTGAATTAATTTATAATCCAAAATTTACTAAAGGTACGCAATTTATTCTGAGGTTTAAAAAATGTCTGGATTAATAATGAATATACTTGTTGTCGACGACGAAGATCTGATTCGTAAAGCATTGTCGCGATTTTTCAGTGCTCAGGGGCACCAAGTTTTTTCGGCCGAAAATGGCGTTAAGGCTTTAGAATTTATTGCTCAAGAAAAAATTGATTTAATTATTTTAGATTTGTTAATGCCTGAAAAAAACGGTTTTGATGTGCTGGCAGAAATGAAAAAAGTGATTCCCGTGGTTGTGATATCTGCATTTTCTGGAACCAATGCGGATCATTTTCATTCAGATGAATATCCGCAAGTGATCGGTTTTATCAAAAAACCATTTGAACATTTAAATATTGTGACCGAACATATACAGAAATTATATGCGAATTATATCCGGAAAATTTAAAGGTCGAAACCTTGTCAGTTTTAAAGCGTCACACATTCGTCCAACCATGGACCGGGTGAAAGAAACGTTATTCAATAAATGGATGCATGACGTGGACGAATGTCGTTTTCTGGATTTATTTTCAGGCACTGGAAATCTAGGGATCGAGGCTTTGTCCCGAGGGGCCAGTCATATAACATTCGTTGAAAAAAATATTAAATCTATTCAAATTTTAAAAGAAAATATTCAACTGTTGAAAATCGAAAATTCTGAATACGATATTTATACCAAAGATGTTATCGCTTTCTTAAAAGGATACACAGGATCTCCGTTTCAGTTGATCGTGATTGATCCTCCGTTTACAGAAAAAATGGCTCACGATGTGATGGTGGCGATCGATCAAAGCAAAGTTTTTGACGAAAACACAAAGATTGCCATCGAAGCCATCAAGCAGGAGCGCATCGATGCTGATTATGAAAATTTGACTTGCTATGACAAGCTTGATTACGGTGATAAAAGCCTTTCTTTCTTTTGTAAAAAACAACAAAATGAATCGTAAACAACGTTTACAGGATGCGAAGCTCGACTATGACAAAAATTGCAGTTTATCCCGGAAGTTTTGACCCCATCACAATTGGTCATATCGATATCATTCAACGCGTTTCAAAATTGTATGATCAAGTCATTGTTCTGGTTTCAGATGCGGGCGATAAAAATTATTTATTTAATTCAAATGAACGTGCTGATTACGTCAGAAAATGTTTTGAAGGACAAAAAAATATCCAAGTCGATATTCATCGCGGCTTAACGATCGATTACATGCGAAAAAAAAATGCTCAGGTGATTGTTCGAGGTCTTCGTGCGGTGGCTGATTTTGAATACGAAGGTACGCTTGCGAATATGAACTACAGATTAGCCCCCGAAATCGAAACGTTTATGGTTTTTTCCAGACCTGAATATTATTTTATTTCTTCGCGCGGAGTCAAAGAATTAGCAAAAAATGGTGGCGAATTAAAAGGTTTAGTTCCCGATTTTTTGATTGCTGATTTAGAAAAAAAATTAAATCCCAAAAAACCATAAGAGGTCATTACTATGTTGTCACAAAAAGCACAGTCGTTAAAATCGTCACCGACATTAGCTTTAGTTTCAAAGGCCAAAGATTTAGTGGCCAAAGGTCATGATGTGATTTCACTCACTGTCGGTGAACCTGATTGGGAAACCTATCCTGCAGCGGCGCAGGCGGGGATCGATGCGATTCGTTCTGGATTTACAAAATACACAGCAGCACAGGGTACAATTGAATTGCGACGTGCGATCAGTGAACGTACAAAATTAGATCTCAATTTAGATTACAATCCGCAAAAAGAAATCACAGTCACCAGTGGTGCAAAATTTTCAATTTTTTCAGCACTTCAAGTTTTGTGTGACGTCGGCGACGAAGTCATTATTCATTCGCCGTATTGGGTCAGTTACCCCACGATGGCAGAACTGGCGGGGGCTGTGCCAAAAATTATTCATTGTGACGAATCCGTCAATTTTAAATTAACCCCAGAAAATTTAGAAAAAAATTTAAATTCAAAATCTAAAGTTTTTTTATTTTGTTCGCCTTCGAACCCAACAGGTTTTGTTTATTCAGAATCAGAATTAAAAGCATTGGCTGAAGTACTAAAAAAGTTTCCACGTGTGTGTGTGATCACGGATGATATGTATAATCGTTTGATGTTCAATCGTGTCAAAGTCGCCCCGCATATTTTGCAGGTGGCACCATTTTTAAAAGACCGCACTGTTGTTATCAACGGTGGATCAAAAGCCTATTCGATGACAGGTTGGCGTATGGGCTGGGCGATGGGCCCAGAAAAAATCATCAAAGCCATCGGTGATTTTGCTTCGCAATCGACGGGTGCGCCATCAAGTATTTCACAAAAGGCCGCAGAGGTTGCTTTGAAAACATCTGAACCTGATATTGAAAAAACAAATGCGATGTTAAAATCCAGACTTGAAAGCGCATTAAAAAAATTCAAAGAAATTCCGCAGTTTAAAATTTATGAACCCGATGGTGCTTTTTATTTATGGATCAATATCCAAAAAGCATTGGGAAAAAAATATAAAGATATCGTAGTTTCTACGTCTGCGCAGTTCGGTCAAATTTTATTAGAAGATTATTTCGTAGCAACCGTACCCGGTGAAGAATTTGGTCACGCTGGATATTTGCGTTTGAGTTTCGCGATTGAATCGGATCGATTTAATCAGGCTGTGGATCGAATGAAGAGTTTGATTTTGCAGATGACATAATCATCTATCCGCGATGACTAACAATCTTTCGAAATTCCATTGGGCGAATTGCTTTTTCGCCAGTTGAACCATTCACAGTTATCGTTGTCTCAGTCATAAAATCTTGAGGCACAGAATTTCTGACGGCAGGTTTTATAACGGCGGCAGCTGGCTTTGTTTCAACAACGGGTTTTATTGTTTTATTAAATTCAGCACGCAAATTATTTTGCGCCGCTAAATCTTGTGTCATTGAATCAAATGCAGAAGCACTCAAGCTGGTACTGAGGCTTTGGCCAATATTTTTATTTTGCTGATTTAAAGCTTGCGTAAACATTTCCAGATCGTTGTCTTGATTATTTAATGGAGCTGCCGGCTGATCTTGTATCCACGTTGGCAGACTGTCTTCGGAAAATTGGAGACTGTCTTTATTTACTTTTGTGATCATTTCAATTTCTGCAGGACTTAAATCAACCTTGGCGCTGATTTGTTCTGTTGAAAAACCTTGGTGAGCCATTTTTGCGGCCTGCACATAGGCATTTGTATTTTGTCTATTGATCATTTCCTGTTGCGGAATTTGTTCGCTGAAAACTTTTGAAATATCTAAGGCTTTTGATAGCGCTGTTTCAATATGTTCAATCTTTTCATCAGCAGCAGATAAATGTGTTCTGACTTCGCCCGCTTTTTTGTCTATCAGGTGAACCAGTTTATGAACCTGTTCATCTGTGCGATCAGAAAGGTCTTCTAAGATTGAGATTTTATTTTGTAATAGTTGTAAGCCTCGAGTTAAGCGTTGGTCTTCTTTTTTTTCTTTGATTCGCAAAAACAAACTGAACGAAAGTCCTGCTAACAAAATTACATTTAATAATGTTAAAAGTAATAACCAGATATTCATAAACAAAGTCTCCCGTAAAAAATCGTAACCAGTCATAATTTTATGTCTCAGTTTGAAACATCACAACTGGACCATAACGATTCTGGACCATCATGGGACAAAAAATGACATTCCAGACCTAAGACGTATTTCTTAAATTGAGATTATGCTTTAGTCTGATACGGTAGGGGAATTTATGACAAAAAAGATATTCATTGTTTTTACATTAGCGATTTCATTTTTTTTAACGCTTTCATCATGTGCGCCGGTGAAATTTGCTAAATCAAATCAGATCAATGTTAACCCAAATAACGTAGCAACCAACAGTGTCGGCTGTACGCCGCGAATAAATAATTCACAAACAACATTTACATATTCTGGTTCGACACTGCCAAGTATTATTTCGCAATGTACGCCATCAAATGTAAATTATGAGTGGACAGTTAAACGTTCAGACCAATCTGTCGTTGCAACAGTTATTCCGGGGCTTTCAGGAGTAAATCCAGTTGATGTTGATTTTAGTATTTTAGGCACTGGTGCTTATTATGTTTTTTTAACAGCGACAGATTCGTCGGGTCAATTGTCTCCGTTTGTTGCAACAACACCACTTGAATTTGTCGTGCCAGGTGCGAACGTCGGGAATTCTTTAACGTGTGATCCAAAATTAAATTCGACATACACGAGCGTAGTCATTAATTCTGCTGATAATAATCCAAATGTTTCAGCCAATTGTTCGCCATCAGCGGGTAGTTATATTTGGACTGTATACAAAGATTCAAACCCTACGCCTGTTGTTATTTCTGGTTTATCCGGTTCAGTTTCAAATCCTGATTTTAAAACTTTTGGTCCTGGTGAATATCGTGTTTATTTGTATGCGACATCAATAGGTTCAGCACACTGGCAAAGTTCTGCGCCGTTGAATGTGACAGTTGCGCAAACGGTAACACCGCCGACGCTAACTCCGATTCAGTGTACTCCGCGAATCAATGGAACATTAACTTCGTTAACAGTGACATCATCATCATCGAATCCGTTGATCAGCGCAAATTGTGCGCCTTCGAATATTCAGTATAATTGGACAGCGACTCGTAACGGACAAACAGTCACAGTTCCAGGTTTAGCGGGTTCGAATTCAAATCCAGATTTTTTAAGTTTAGGTGCAGGCACATATTTAATTTATTTAACAGCCAGTCACCCCAACAACACAACATGGAGCACAACAAATCCTTTGGTGTTAACAGTTGATTCAACAAATCCTACAACATTAACATTGAACTGTGCGCCAAGATTAAATTCAACATTAGTATCTGTCAGTATCGCAACCAACGGGACAAATCCGACATTAACTTCAAGCTGTAACCCATCGACAGCAACAAATTCATGGACTGTTTTCAGAAATGGTCAACCTGTTACAATCGCAGGAATCGGCGGGGCATCGTCAGTGCCAGATTTTATTTCTGCGGGTGTTGGAACATATCAAATTTATTTAACATCAACAGCGCCGGGATATAATTCATTCGTGTTAGCAGATCCTTTAGAAGTTGTTGTTGGTCCTGTCGTTATTCAAACTAGGCATGTGGCATACAACAAAGCAGTGACCGTCACAAATAATGAAGTCGATATTTTATTAGTTGTTGATGATTCAAATTCAATGGCTCCTGAAAATACGCACCTTGCACAAAAGCTTCAAGGTTTCGTCAATGATTTAGGAACTTCAAATATCAATTGGCAAATGTGTGTGACAGTGACTCGCGCACAGGATGTGAATGGTAACGGAGTACTGTACTGGGGAGCTTCAAGAAATTGGGTGAATTATTTAGCCAGCCCTGCTTGGGTTTTAAAATTAGGTGCCACTGATCCGTATTCAATTTTTACTCGTACAATTTCTGAAATCGGTGCGGGTTGGGCCGGAACAGATGACGAGCGTGCGATCAAAGCTGCATTCTGGCATACTGAATATTCTCAATACAATTCTTGTTATCGTCCAGAGGCTTCTTTGTCAGTGATTATTTTATCTGATGAGGATGAACGTTCTGTTGGTGGAGATTCAGCACAAGCTTATTACAGCGGTGAATTAAAACCACTTGAAGCTGACGATTTACCACAGTCGTACGTAAATAAAGTAAAGCAAAAATTTGGTAACGATAAACGTTTTTCTGTAAATTCAATTGTTGTTAAACCGAATGATTCAACTTGTATGGCCGCGCAAGATGCAGGCGGAGCAAAAAGTCATTACGGTTATAAATACAATGAATTATCGCAGTTAACGGGCGGATACACAGGCAGTATTTGTGCTGCGGATTATTCACAAAATTTAAATTATTTCAAAGATCGCATCGTCCGTGATTTATCGTCGGTGAATTTAGAATGTGCACCGGTTGGAAATATCGCTGTCAACATCACGCCATCAATGGGCACTGTCGGTACACAAATTGTGAATAACACATTGTTGTTTACGCCGACGATTCCGGCAGGAAGAACTGTACAAGTTGATTACGAGTGTCCGTTGAATTAAAAGAATCTATTTTTATGCGCGAGAAAAAATTATCTCGCGCTGTCTTTGATGAACGTCGTTAAATAATGACGAACTAAAAATGGAATTTGAAAACTTTGGTTTTTAAAATTCCAAATCACTTCTTCGAATGCGCCCCATTTGGCTTCAAGCAATTGTTCATCCATAACGATGGTGACTTTTTCACCGACACCGTTAGGCTGTGGGATCGCCATGTTACCGACGAAGTGAAAACGAATACTGATCACGCCGGCAGCTTTGATTGAAAAAATCATTTTATAGCCGTTACGGAAAATCATAAAATCAGAATGTGTTTTTGCAATGCCGTAAATTTTAATGCGACCTAAAACTGAAGGTTTCATTTCGTTAAAACCAGCAGCACATTCAGCGAATTCATTTTTTAATTTTAATAAAAACTGAATGGATTCGTTGACCAAAATTCTTTGTGTGTCTAAACCCAAATTCATATCAATCATGACCGATTTTTCGATTTGTTCGTCAGCAGCAACAAGTTCACGAATCCATGTGTTGGCGTTCACAGATTGGTTCTGCTGATTTGAATTCATTGAATGATTATTAAATTGAGTCTCCATGGGCACCTCTTTAGTCTAGTTTCCAAATGACACGACAGGTTGTCAAGAAGGTTAGTCTATTTTCAAAAGAAGTCGCTTGAAGTCGCTTTTTAAAACCCACCCAATTGTAAACTCAGCCCCATTTGGGCGTATTTACCGCCGTAGGCGGGTGAAAATGGCAGATAATATCCAAATATAATCTGCAACGGCAGAAAATATCCGACAGTCGTGCTTAGTCGTGCTTCGGCACCCGCGCTCCAAAATTGATCTGATAATTTCAGCGGCGTCAGCACATCAAATTCGTCAATGCCAAAACCTTTTGTGGTAATACCATCAACGACGATGGCGCCAGTTAATGTTTTAATAAAAAATGGATTTGTTCCTGATCCGCCATTAATTTCACGAAGTGGAAAACGATATTCGCCCGTTGCAGTGAATAGTTGTGAACCAAAAAATTGCCCAGCTTTGTAACCGCGCGCTGCGAACTGTGGAATTAATCCATCGGCAGCGATTGGAAATTGTGTGTTACTAGTTCCAAAGCGCGAACTGACGTCATCAAAAGTGTACAGGCCATCAACTTTAAACATCAAAGAATGATCCTCGGGTAACCACTTTGAAAAATAACCTGTCATTGAGCCCAGCACTTGCGAATAGTCACCTAAGCTGAGTCCTAGATCCTTTTGAGCTTTTAAATTTTCATAACGTAGGGCAATGCCATAGCCAGACATTGGATAATATTGAAAAACTTTTTGTTCAAATGTTTTGTAACTGGTTTGCAAATAGCCACCAGCGTGTTCAGTCACCAAAAAATCATCATCAATTTTATTGTATACCGCACCTAAATTTAAAACTAAATTCTCGCTGATATTAAATACGTCAGGCAAAATTCCCAACGTGTACGAATTTTTTTGTAAAGTTGTTATCGTTGTTGTACCAAAAATTTGTTGTGTCTGAATTGCAGCGGCTGCAATTTGCCAATCGTAAACCGAATTTAAATATGAAAAATTAAATCCCCCTTTTTGTAAATACGTATCGTAATTTATGGATGCTTGATAGGCGTGAAAACTTAATGGATCTTGGCCGGCAGTTTGTATTTGTGCAAAGAGACCTTTGTTCGAAGAGCTCGATGATAAAAATGGAATCCAGTAATGTGGTAAAATTTTTGGCCACACTGAATAATCTTCATCAGTTGTTTCAGGATTTTGTAAAGTGGGCTCCGTAAATTTATAGCGAGCTGCGATTTCATTTCCTATGACAGGTAAGTCCATTTTTTTATCTGCGGCAGTTCTTAGTTCGATTTCTTGTACTTTTGTACCAGCGCTGATCACTGTTGAAAATATTTTATCATCGACGACGTCAAAACTGAGTGAACCTGTCAGCATGTGCGTTTCGGGGACTGAGCCACTAAAAATATTTTGATCCAATATGGAGCTGTAAATATTAGAAACACCGTTATCTGTGCTGGTCCAATAAATACGAGAGTTATTTTTTTTAATAAAGCGAATTTGTTTATGCGCAGTTTGAATTTGTTTTAAGTCTTTATTTTTTTTATCCAATGTATAGATATTTTGTTCGCCGTTTTGATCACGAATATTTAATAAATACTGAGTCGTATTTAAATCCAAGATTTGAGTGATGCGATTTTTGAAATCAACTTTGTACAAGGATTCAACTTTATTACTAGCCACATTTAATATTCGGGCTTCGGTCTGGCCGTTCGCAGTTGTGATATATAAAACTTCCAAGCCATCATCTGTAAATACAGGTTCGCGGGCGCGCTCATTGTGCGTGATTTGTTTTTCAGTTTGTGTTGTTAAATCGTAAGTGTACAGATCAGAAAATTCTTGCTTAGAATTCACAGACTTAACCTTTGAAAAAATAATGCTAGAATTTTTTGGATGAAATTCAAATGTGCCGATTGTCCCTGTGATGGCTTTTTGTTTCAAATCGGTCATATATTTTTTTTCAGTATCATTCCATTGATAAAAAATAATTTCAGGGCCTGTTTTTTTTAAGCCGATCAAACCCAGCGTGTTTGTTGATTTTTGATATCGCGGATGACGTGACGATAATAATTTTTCATCAATATTTTTTCCGGCGCTGGTTGTTAATGAATTTAATTTATCAATTTGTTGTGTGGCGTAGCGCGTATGATTTCCAATCATTTGATAAAATTCATTTTGATAACTGCGTTCGACAGTTTCTTTCATTGGAGAATCCAAAAAATAGGGAACGCGTCCAGATTGCAAATCGACAATTGTACTGATCGCAGACAATCCTCCGTCATGAGCAATTTCACTCATCATCATCGAACCCAGAAAATATGGGCGATTGCCGTAGGGCCATGTTTTTAAAGTTTCATTGGCTTCGGCCAAGGTCAATTTTGAAAGTTTGTCTTCGATAACAAGTGATCTGATTGTCGCATTTTGTAAATTTGAACGTGACCTGCCTTGTGGTGAAAATTGAGTTTCCATTTCGATCGACATGCCTTCTTTCCACCAAGAAGGAGTTAATAAATTCGGAGAAATAATAGTGCCGTAAATTGGGCGCAACCAATTGTAAAATCCACGGTACGGAAACATTTGAAAAATATGGGTCATTTCATGTGTTAGTAATTCGCGCGACCATTCTCCGGCTTCAGATAACGAATCTTGATTTGAAACTTGCACAGGGTAAACCATAATCAGTGGGTAAGGAATCACTGTTGCATAGCCGTTCGAGTTGTCCGTGGAATCATTCAAAACAATGGTAATTTTGTCCGGGGCTTGCAGAAAAACTTTCGACAAGTTTCCATAGGCAGTTTCGGCAATTTTTGAATAATACAGACCAAGGTCCTGCTGCTGGGCAGAATGATGAATGTCAAAGTGCTTTGTTCTTTTGATCAGCCATTTTTCGCTTGAAAAACCGACTCGGTGCGCCTGTGCTAATTGAAATGAAAACAAAAGTGTGAATAACAGTAAATATTTTTGCATGATTGATTGTTGTCAGAGTTTTAAATTTTGACAATCTCTTTGGGTATTTCTTTACAACCCCGCGACATCAGTTTAAATTAATGAGGTCACAAACATGAACATCAAAGAAGGGTTTTTTATGAAAAAATTATTAATCGCAATTACAATTATGTCGTTCGCCGTAGGTTGTAAATCATTACGCAACAAATCAGAGAGCGCAGGTTCTGGCGTTGGCGGTACAGATAGCACAATCAAAAGTGAAACAACTGCAAATGGTGGATCTGAAAAAATTGATGCATCACCAATGAATTTTGCAGCAACAGGCAGTGATTCTGGTTCGATCACAGGACTACAAACTGTTTTTTTCGAATACGATAAATCGACGTTGTCAGCTGGTGAAAAAGCAAAACTAACTGCGAATGTTGAATGGTTGAAAAAAAATTCAGGTTCAAAAATGTCGGTCGAAGGTCATTGTGACCAGCGTGGATCGAACGAATACAATTTATCATTGGGCGAGCGTCGTGCGAACGCAGTTAAGCAAATGATGCAATCGATGGGTGTATCAGCATCGCGTTTAACAACAGTCAGCTTTGGCGAAGAAAAACCATTGATGCAGGGTGAATCTGACGAAGCAATGGCAAAAAATCGCCGCGCTAATTTTGTCCCAGCTAATTAATTTTTTTTGGATTTAATGAAACTAAAAATAGTATCAGTTCTGTGTTTTATTTTTCTGGTGGGTTGTCAAACGACGCCCGCGCCGAATGATGAATATATGTTTGCTAAAAGTGCGATCGATGCTGCAAAAGCAGTGCAAGCCGTTCGCTATTCGCCAGGTTACTGGCACCAAGCCGAAGAATCTTACCGACAAGCAAAAATTTTATTCACGAATCGCGATTACGAAGAATCACGAAATCTTTTTGTAAAAGCACGCGCTGCCGCAGAAAAAGCTGAAAACTCAGCCAGGTTAATTCGTCAAAAAAATGGAGACATGTTATGAGTATGCAATTTAAAAATTTAGTGGCAATTAGCCTTAGTTTATTTTTTTTCAGCTGTTTACAAACGCGATCCGATTTGGGTGCAAATCAACAATCGCAAGTTTATCATAAAAAAAATGCAGAAAATCAAAATGCAGAATCTGAAACGGTTATACCAAAAATTGACGAACGTGACGAATTAATACGAACATTAAACGGACGCGTAGAATCACTTGAAGGTCAGCTACAGCAAATTCAAAAAGAAAAACAAACTTCTCAATCAGCTGTAAATCCAGATACTCAAAAAATTGCATTACTTCAAGAAGCATTGGCGAAAATGGAATTACAAATTCAAAGATTAGAAGGCTCTAGCGACAAGCCTGTATCAGCAGCGATTTCGCCATCTGCAGGAACTAAATCTTCAGATGCAAATATAAAAATTAAAAAAGAAAATAAACCAGCAGCGACAGTCGTGGCCACAAAAAAACAAAATCCATTTGAAATCGCAGAAACACATTTTCAAAGTAAAGAATGGAAAAAAGCAATTTTGAGTTATCAAGCTTATGTCGAAGAATTCCCCAAGGGTAAATCTGTTGCCGAGGCTAAATACAAAATCGGAGTCTGTTTTCAAGAACTTGGTCTAAAAGACGAAGCTTCTGCTTTTTACGAAGAAGTTGTTGCAGGCTATGCGAAAACTGAATCTGGTAAAAAAGCTAAAATTCGATTAACAGCCTTGAATTCAAAAAAATCTTCGAAATAAAAAGCAATCAATTGTGATAATGTATAACCTTGTTCTTTCGGTTGAAACCAGTTGTGACGACACATCTGTAGCGCTTGTTAAAAGTGATGGCACTGTCGTTGGTCAATTGACAGCCAGTCAAGATTTGCAACATTCTGCATTCGGTGGCGTTGTGCCTGAAATTGCCAGTCGTAATCATTCGATTGCATTACTGCCACTGATTGACGAGATTTTAAAAAAAAATAATCTGACGTTTGAAAATATTGATGGCTTTGCAGTCACAAATCGTCCCGGCTTGATGGGTTCTTTAATTGTCGGTGTCATGACAATTAAAGCCTTGTCGCAATCATTAAAAAAACCTTTTATTGGTGTGAATCATCTTGAAGGACATCTGTTGGCTCCATTTCTAAAAGATGAAAAATATCAACCGCAACTAGATTTT
>JAYTMM010000289.1:0-5753 GCA_043728555.1 Pseudobdellovibrionaceae bacterium | reverse complement strand
GATTTTTGAACAGCCTCGTTCAAATCAGCTGCATAGTCTGCATTCACCAATTCTAAATTCTTTAGTTTGATATTTAAATAATTGATTAAACGTTCTTTGTCGTTAATTTGTAACTTTGAAACAAAAATATTTTCATTCACCTTAAATTGCAGTGGGTAAAAACCATGTACAGTGACCATATTGTATTTTTGAATCAATTCGTAGATCGGACGATCAGTACGTGTGATTTTGGGCCTGATAAATGCATTAATCACTTGTGATTCTGTTAAGTTAATCGATGTAATGATGTGGTCTGTGTTTTCCGTATCAGATAATTTTTTAATTTGTGGTAAAAAATATTTACCCCATGATAAAATGGCTTTTCTTTGTGGCGAGATTCTTAAATCGCAACCGAAAGCAATTTTTAGATTTTCTTGATCACAAATACGATGTTGTAATAAAAAGCTGGCTGTTCCCAAAATTTCAGAATTTTTACTTTCAAGCACATATGTTTTAAATTTTTGACCCAACCTGTGAAACAAAGAAAAAAAATCGACTTGTCTGTGAATTTTAACGTCTAAAAAACCTTGAACTGGAATTGACGAAAAAAAACGATTCAATTCGGGGGAATCCAGCGGGCTTGCTTCGCGAATCGAAATACTATCTGTTCTCATTCAGATTTGTCCCACAGTATTTCTTGAGTGTGAGTTTTTAAATTAATAAACCTTGCAAGTGTAAATAAATAATCGCTAAGGCGATTTAAATATATCAGTGAGGGTGACAATCGTGAATCCTTCGCTGAAATCTCAGCGGACCTGCGTTCTGACCGTCGGCATAATGTTCTGGCGATATGTGCGGTGACACTTGCAGGGTGACCCGCAGGTAAAATAAAATTTTTCAAAGGCAGAAGTTCTGTCGTTAATAGATCGATTTCTTTTTCTAAAAACTGAGCGTCCGTTTCGGAAACTTGTGGTAACATTTCAAATATTTCTTTTTTTTCTGTGGCCAGCAGGCTGCCGATCACAAAAAGTTTGTGTTGAATTTTGTGAACGACGTTTTGACTTGAAACAAGTTTTAAGGCGGCGAGTTCATTTTTAAGTTGTCCAAGGTATGAATTGAGCTCGTCGACAGTGCCGTAGGCTTCGACGCGTGGGTTGAATTTTTCGACGCAGCTGCCATCAACAAGTCGTGTCGTTCCATTATCGCCAGTTTTCGTGTATATTTTCATAAGTTCAATTAAACTCTTCGAGGATAAAATGAGTCAACAACTTCCGTTTTTTATTACTATGCCGCACTCTGGAGAAGAAATTCCTAAACAGTGTGATTGGCTTCAGAATTTACCCGAAGAAATTTTAATGTGCGATGTGGATCGTTATATCGATGTTTTATATCAGCCTGCTGTAGATAAATTAAAAATCAGATCAGAAAAAACAAAATGGCATCGATATGCTGTCGATTTAAATCGAATACCCACAGACATTGATGAATCTTCGGTGATCGGACATAAAAATCCAAAAGGAATGTTCGATCGTGGATATCATTGGGTTGTAACAACAAAAAATGATATCCTGATGCAAAAGCCAATCAGTGAAAATTTGCATCACGAATTAACAGATTTAATATACGCTCCGTTTCACAAAGTTGTTTGTGCGCAGTTTGAATATTTTAAATCGCAAAATCAAAAAAATATATTTCATTTAGATGCGCATTCAATGCCTTCGCTCGGAACAAAAATGCACAAAGATCCCGGACAGTTGCGAGCTGATGTTGTCGTCAGTGATTCCTTGGGCAAAAGCTGTGATCCACGTTTTCGTGATATCGTGATCAGCGCTTATGTCACCGCCGGTTTCAAAGTAGGTTACAATTGGCCTTATGTTGGAGGGCGCCTGACGGAACATTATGGAAGGCCTGATGTTGGTCAGCATACAATACAGGTTGAGCTGAATCGTGCATTATATATGAATGAAGATACTAAGAAAATAAATTCAGATTCTGTTGATGTGCAAAGAAAAATCGAGACGGCCTTGATTAAAATTCAGAATGATTTGAAGTCAATACTGTAACAGGTTCACCAACAAAAACTTTTTTCAAGTAAGGCTCTTTATTTAATTCGATCGGTGTTGCCATGCAAACTGTGGATCCTAAACGAAAAAGGGCCAATTCTTCGCCGCAAATAATTTTTTGATTTAAGCATGTGTTTTTTAATAAATCAATCGTGCCTACGGCCATGCCGCCGACAATGGATAAAAACCAAATGCGACCATTTGGATCTGTAATATCGATATTGACCCGTTCGTTTCTGAGAGCGGGTTTTGAAATTTCCTCTGCCGAATAAAACCAAGGCCTTAAAATCGACAAGTCACCTGCGATTTTTTCTATGCGTGTAATAATGCCTGTGATCGGCGAATGTACGCGGTGGTAATTTTGATTATGCAAAAAAATATTTGTATAAAAATAATTATCTGGCACCAAATCCATCTGAGCCGAGAAAATTTTCTTGAGTGTTCGTTTTTCGCCCTTGATATCAATAGCGGGCAAATTTTTAACGTGGTTTTGTTCACAGATAAAGCCTTCACAAGGCCAAATTAATTCATGTTTGACTTCAATAGGAACAGTTAGCTGTCTGCAAAAAAAATCTTGAAATGTTTTGTAATTAGAATTTTGTGAGCGCTCAGATTGAAACAGTGACAAATAATTTTGATTTAAACCGTTCATAAAACAAAACGGTTTGATAAAGTAGCGTGACAAATTTGTATTGTAAATTTTGGCATAGATTTTTGATATGCCAATTTGCACAAAAGACGGCAGAGTATTCCAGATGACTTTTGTTATTAAAAAACGATTCTTCATTCCGTGGTTATTTGATTGCAGAAAGACAAATAAATCAAAATATTTTTTCAAATTTGCAACATCAGGTAATTGGATGTTGTTTTTTGCTCAAACTTGATTAAAAATGACTCAAACAAACTATTTAAGCGAGGTAAAATATGGGTGAATTTAGTCTGGTGCATTTGATCATTGTTGGTTTAATTATCTTGATTCTTTTTGGATCTGATAAATTACCAATTTTTGGCCAATCTTTGGGTAAGGCGATCAAGGGCTTTAAACAAGGTCTCAATGAAATTGATGTTGATTCAAAAGACGTCACAAATAAAAAATTAACGTCGCAGCAACAAGAAGATTTAGCTGCTGCACAAACTGAAAAAAATTCTGACAAAAACAAAGTCTAATTTTTTGAAATTATTTGATGCAATTTAAAAACAAGCAATTCCAAAAATTTTGGCGTTTTTCAACGTCATTCTATTTAGGTATACCGATCATGGTTTGTCTGACGGCATTAATCATGTGGGGCACTATTGTTGAATCAAAGATGGATGCTTGGACAGCGGGGCAGATTGTTTACCGCAGTTGGATGATGTATTTGGTTATGGGTTTGCTTGTTTATAATTTGGCAATGGTGATGATTGATCGATTGCCATGGAAAAAAAATCACTATCCATTTTTACTTGTTCATATCGGCATTATCATGATGATCTTTGGCGGTTGGGTGACCCAAAATTTTGGTATTGATGGGTCGATGCCGATTGGTTTAAAAGGGCAATCCAATTTAGTGACGGTATCTGAAACCGACTTTGTTGTGTATGCGACATTTGATGGTGACAGGTATTCCAAGCTGTATGATTCGGAAGTTAATTTTTACAAAAACCCTCCAACGAAAAGCAAGCCTTATGAAATTCAGTTATCAAAAGATGTTTTAAAAATTACTGACTACGTTGCCTATGCAAGAACCACAAAAAAAATAATCAAGGATGCCGATTTGAAATCTGGTGCATCGGTAAAGATTCAATTAACAAATGCTAATGTTAAGCAAGTCGAAATACTGACGCAACCAACGTCAACTAAAGTCGCTGAAATTAATTTGGGTCCGTTAAAGGTTTATTTAGGTCACGATTATAAATCCTTGGGACGAAAAAAACTCGAAATGAATGAAATTTATTTGAATAAATTAGATTCAGAAAACGCAAGCTATGCTTATTTTGATAAAAATGAAAAGAACCCCTATCAATCTGGATCTGTAAAAATTGGTCAAGTCGTACCAACGCATTGGATGGGTCTGGAATTAAGACTATTAGATTATTTAGAATCAGCGCGCGAAGAATGGGATGTCAAACCCAGTGACCATCCGACGCCATTGACAACAGCTGTTGTTTTTATCGAATACAAAAGCCGTAAAGAATGGCTTTTGTTGAATGATATTTTAAAAGTTTTTGACGATCAAACAGCGTATTTAGTCAGTTATCAAAATCGCAGACTGCAATTAGATTTTCCAATTAAATTAAACGAATTTAAAATTGATCGCTATCAAGGGACGCAAAAGGCCATGAGCTATTCAAGTCAGGTGACGGCGGGTACTGGTGAATTAAGCAGTGAAAAACAAGACACTTTGATTTCGATGAATGAGCCGATGAAATATAAAGGCTACACATTTTATCAAGCCAGTTTTCAGCAAGACGAACAAACCGGAGAGCCTACGGCATCGATTTTATCTGTCAACAAAGATCCAGGAAGACCCATCAAATATACCGGTTCATTGATTTTAACAGCGGGTATTTTATGGTTGTTTTATCAACGCCGCAAACGAAAGACGTCAGTATGAAAAATTTATTTTTAGTATTTGCGATTTTATTTTCAATTCAAAGTTTTTCAGCAACCGGAGAATTAATTCGTACGTTGCCCGTTCAGGATGGCGGGCGAATTAAACCCTATGATTCTTTTGCTCGTGAAACGCTAGAATTAATTTATGGTCGTCAAAGTTATAAACGTCAAATTTCAGGAAAAGACAACGGCGCTACAGATCAAAAATCTGAACCTGCGTATTTAATTGTTTTATCGTTCGTTTTGGCACCTGAAAGCTGGCTTAAAATCCCACTGTTTGAAGTGAATCATTTGGATGTAAAAAATAAATTAAAATTGGCACTGGATCAAAAACATTTCACAGGCGATCAGATATTCAAGAATGAAAACTTTGGTAATTTGATGCAAGAATTATCTGACCAAAGGCAAAGTAAGGAAAAACTGACGCCGTATTTTCAGGCTCTACAAAGGCTTGAAAATCAGTTATTTGTTTTCAGAGAATTATCATCAGGACGTTTGATGAAAATTCTTCCGAACAAAGACTCAGACAAATGGATTTCAGTTGCTGAATTACCAGAAAATATGCAGCCCTATTTTATTTCGATCAGTCAAAATTTTGCAAAACGTTTAGGTGAAATTTCAGAAAATGCTGAAACAGGTAAAGCGGAAACTGCGATGGGTCTATTGTTTGATGAATCTATTCAAAAATTTAAAAGCGCTGCAGCCAAAGAATACCCAGAAAAGTATGCACTGACTTCAAAAGTTGAAACAGAAGTTTTATATAATGATTTACATCCATTTCGCTGGACGTACGTGATTTATTTATTGTCGGCGTTGGTCATGTTATTTTCATGGATCAGATCTGTCGACCGTGGAGCAAATGTGGCGTGGATATTGGCGCTGTTGGGATTTGCATTGCATACATCAGGATTTTTATTTCGTGTGTATTTAGCAGAGCGTCCGCCAGTCACAAACATGTATGAAACCGTAATTTGGATGAGCTGGGGATCTATTTTATTTTCTATGGTTTTAGAAAAAATTTATAAATTTAAATTTATTTTATTTTGCGGAATGTTGGTTGGCATTTGCGCTATGATCGTAGCAGATAACGTGCCCGCCGTTTTAGATCCATCGCTGCA
>JAYTMM010000288.1:0-3983 GCA_043728555.1 Pseudobdellovibrionaceae bacterium | reverse complement strand
TTCTGCTGACTTTGATGGATCGATTGACAAAAATAATCCGCCACTGGTCTGTGGATCAAAAATGGCCAAGGCTTCGACATCTGACAATTCAGAAATATCAATATCTGCAGCTGTGTATTCTTTATTTGTCCTGTGTGCTTTGGTGATCATTCCTTCAGATAAAAATTGTAATGTTTTTGAAAACAACGGCAGTTTCGAAAATTCAATTTGCATAGAAACACCACTTGATTTTGCCATCTGCATCGCATGTCCTGACAATCCAAATCCTGTCAGATCAGTCGCTGCATGAATGGCGTTTTTTTCTTCGACTGAAATTAAATCTAAAATCGAATTTAACTGCGACATACTTTTGATGACATCCAAAATATCAGTTTCAGAAACAATCTGTCGTTTTAATGCCGCAGTTGCAGCCCCCGTGCCGATCGGTTTTATTAAAATCAGATCGTCACCAACTTTGGCGTTTGTATTTGTCCAAATTTTTTCAGGATGCACATATCCTGTGACCGATAGACCAAATTTCAAAGTATCATCATCGATCGAATGACCGCCGACCAAGCACGCACCCGATTCTGCAATTTTATCACTGGCACCTTGCAAGACCGCAGATATAATTTCGTTCGATAATTGTGTTAATGGAAAAGCCAATATAGCCATCGCCGTTTTTGGACGACCACCCATGGCGTACACATCACTTAAAGCATTCGCCGCTGCGATTTGACCAAATTCATAGGGTGAATCGACAATGGGTGTAAAAAAATCCAACGTTTGTACCATCGCCAGCTCTGAATTAATTTTATAAACACCGGCGTCGTCCATCGTTGAACCGTCGACAAGAACTTCAGCGTGGTTTTTCGGAAATGTCACAGCGTTTAATATTTTTTTCAATTCCGAGGCTGCGACTTTTGCTGCGCAGCCACCTTTTTGAACAGTCTGAGTAAGCTTTATATTTTGCATTTGAAATTATTAACATAATGAATCCGCATTGACACTGAATTTTATAAATCTAAGATACAGTAAACAACGTTTACAGGATGTGTAAATCAACTATGCGTATTTTAATTGTCGAAGACCAAGCCAAAACATCACAGTTTCTAAAAAAAGGATTTTCTGAGGTCGGTTATTCGGCAGACATTGCTGAAAGCGGCCCGTCGGCTGAATCTTTTGTGGCCAGTTCCGAATACGATCTGATTATTTTGGATTTAATGTTACCCGGTCAAAGCGGTATCGATACAGCCAGACATATACGTCGCGATGGTTTCGCCGGTCCAATTTTAATGTTAACAGCACTTTCATCAACCAAAGACAAAGTGAACGGTTTGGATTCAGGTGCGGATGATTACATGACAAAACCCTTTGCATTCGATGAATTACTAGCCAGAGTCCGTGCGCTGTTGCGCCGAAATTCAAATAAAAATTCCTCGAATTCGATTTTAAAATATTCAGATCTTGAGGTCGACTTAGTCCAACGCAAAGTTACACGCGAACAACAGGAAATCACATTAACCAGCAAAGAGTTTTCATTGCTTGAATATTTCATGCGAAACCCAGAACGTCCGCTGGGCCGCACATCGATTGCTGAACACGTTTGGGATATTGATTTTGATTCTGAAAGCAACGTCATTGATGTGTATATTAATTTGCTCCGAAAAAAAGTGGATTCTCCGTTTTCAAAAAAATTAATACAAACTGTCGTTGGCGTGGGCTATGTTCTTAAAGTCAGTCGCTAATAAATTATCGTTACGCTCACGATTAACTCTGTTATTCGTTTTTATTTTCGGCACAACAACTCTAATATTTTCAATTTTTGCCTATTATTTTTTAAATAAATCTTTGATGCAAGACTTTGATAATGCGCTTTATAATTATTCGATCGACGTTTCGCAAACTTTAGAAATGGGTCAACTGGATGATATTTTTTCAAATCCGCTGAAGGTCGATGAAGGTAAAATATTTCCGTTCCCGTCTGGGACAGCACTTATATTACTTAGAAATTCTTCAGGAAAAATTTTAATCCAATCTGGTAAATTTAATTCTTTTTCGCCCGATTATGAAAAAGCCTTGAAAGAAATTGCCGCCGGATCAGATTCGTATTATGAAACCATCAGTGATTCTGATCAAATACCCAACGCCGAGGCTGGATCATACCGCCTAATTACTTTTCCTGTTGATATTGATAAATCGCCGCGCTTGTATTTACAAGTCGCAGTACCTATGGTCACCTTTGAAACTCAGCTGGAACAAATTAAATTAATTCTGATTTTTGGATTGCCCGGTGTATTGATTGTTGCCATAATAGCAGGCTTGTTTGTTGCTTCACGCGCTCTAAACCCGTTCCAACAAATCATTGTTCGCTTAGAAAAAATTGGTGTCCAACAATTAAGTGAACGCTTGCCATTACCATCAACCCAAGATGAAATAAAAAAGTTAGCTGAAGCTTTAAACCTGATGCTTGAACGCATAGAAAACGCTTTTGCCTCGCAAGAAAAATTTATCGCCGATGCGTCTCATCAGTTACTGACTCCATTGACAATTTTAAAAGGCGAATTTGAACTGCAAAAAAAAGCAGAACCTACAAATACATTTATCGACAGCGGCCTACAAGAAATTGATCATTTAACAAAAATTATCAAAGACATGTTATTGCTGGCGCGAATTGATTCTGGTGTTTCTGAATTATCATTTTCTGAAATTTATTTAGACGAAATTGTGCTGGATATAATTTCAAAATTAAAAAAATTATCCGCCGCTAAAAATATTCAAATTAAATTTGATATCACTGAAACAGCCGAACGACAAAAAATTCGCGGCGAATACGATCTGCTCACAAATTTATTTATGAACCTGACCGAAAATGCGATCAAATATTCATCTGAAAACAGTTCGATATTGATCAATGTTGACTGGCAAAAAAATAAAACTAAATTCAGCGTTCAGGATTTCGGCCCTGGAATCACTGAACACATGCGCCAACACTTATTTAAAAGATTTAGCCGTGCCGACACCAGTAGTAAATCGCAGGGCTTTGGTTTGGGTCTAGCTATCGCACAAAAAATCGCAAGTCTTCATAAAACTGTCATTACTTTAGACAGTCAAATAACGCAAGGCTGCCTATTTTCAGTTGAATTTGATAACATTCATTCAGATTAAAAAACTTTAATCTGTCTTTAATGTTCTTTAAATAACTGTTTGCTAATCTGATCTCAACAAATAAGAGCTTAAAAAAATCTGCATGGTGCAGATGATTTAAAGTTCAAAATAAACCAAGGAGAATCCCATGAAATTAGTAACTCTTTTAGCAACTATCGCTTTCGCATTCGTAGCTAACGCTAATGAGCCTGCAACTGCACCTGCAGCTGCTGCAACAACTGCTGCTCCAGTAGCAGCAACTGAAATGAAAAAAGAAGAGAAAAAAGCTGTTAAGAAAATGAAAAAAGCTAAAAAAACTGAAGAGAAAAAAGTAGAAGCTACTCACTAGTTTCTGTTTTTTCGAATTCTTTCGAAAAAAGCGAAAGGCTGGATTTATCCAGCCTTTTTTTATTTGAAAAACATGAATTCAGTTTTTTATTTTTGATGAAATATGAAGTTTAGAATTTACCAATCAACATAAAACAAATCATAACAATCACAGTCATCGGCAAAGCTGCCAAAAATAATTTAAACGCATTTAAAGTTTGTCCTGAAAATTTTGAACTTAATATTGAAAACCCTGCAGGGTTTGGTGCATTTGCTAAAATTGACAATCCTCCACCCGAAATAGATCCAGAGACCAATGCCCACTTCGAAACCTCTGACAGAGTCGGAACCTGAGACCCCAAATATGTCAAAGCGGCGTTGTCAGTAACCGCTGTCAAAGCCGTTGCTGCGAAATAAAGAGCTTTCTCGCTGATTGAAGTTAAAATAGGTTCAAGCCACCAACGCTGAAAAGGGCCGAACACAATCAGACCCGCTAAAAAAAATGCGACAAGCAAACCTTCTTTAAATTT
>JAYTMM010000287.1:0-4775 GCA_043728555.1 Pseudobdellovibrionaceae bacterium | reverse complement strand
GCCTCATCCTATAAGGCCTGTTTCGTCTTAAAATTAGGTTGAATGAGTTTTCGAAAAGAATCAAATAATTTTATTCAAAAAATGAATTATTTTTTGTGGTCATGCTGGACTTTAAGGCAGATGCTGCGCGCTATTTTTGTTTAATCATCACCTAGGTCTAGTGATTTTCTCTCTCGTAGAATGCTGTCAATGTGAAATTTTCAGCGATTTTCTGTAAAGATTCATCTCAGAAAGTGAAGTGAATTTCACTTTCTGAAATTTTATGAAATTTGCTGCGAAATTTATCAGAAAACTTATTTTATCAGGTTATTTTCCTGAACATGATGTTTTTGAATTGTCTAAGCCCCAACGCGCCAATTCAGAATCATTCGGATTACTGGAAACATTTCCCTTTGCAAAGGCCGTTAAGGCATCGGCAATCTTTAAATTTTCACCAGATTGTAATTTTAAATCAGCACACGTTGAAAAATACGAAGACAATTTTTCAAGACGCTTACTGGCTGAAGAAAATAAACCATTTCCATTCGCATCCAACATTTGCTTCAACCAATCTTTAATACGCTTATCACGACTAGGTGTCGAAAAATTTTCGTACGCATCGGCACTCATGCATTGGCCTGCTTTTTTATTGTATTTAACCGCATCTTGAACCACTTCGTGACGTAGTTGAATCATTGAACATAAATCTTTGGCCATACGTTCGAAATATTCAGGCTTTGTTTCTGCCTGCAAAGCTAAGCGCGCTTGAATTTGCGCTGTGAATTCTTGGATACTTTTGCGTGTGTTGCCAGAGCTTGCGCCGCAATCTGTACAGTTGTTGTTATTCGTCTGTGTCGGTACGCCCATTGAAAATTGTTCCAAGCTATAATTGGCCATTAAAGAAGGTTGCATATTTCTGTTTTGTGGCCAAATCCAACGGCGAAAACCCAATTTATTATTATCAGGTAAAAACGCAAGGCTTGTGACTGTTAATAAATTTCTGACTTTTGATGGAACAGTTGAACCCATTAAATAAATAATGCCCGACGGGCTAATATTTTTAACGACTTCGGTGTGTCCTGACGGGGCATTAGGGCCCGCAAATAAACGAACGAAAAAATTTTCTGAAGCGTAACTTGAACGTAACCAAATGATACCAGGTTTTAAACCTTGAGCGTTGATTGCAACGGGGTATGTGTCATTCGGTAAAGATTGCGTACTGGTGTCGTCACCGACGTACTGAATAAATGCACGCAGTCTTTTGGTTGGATCAGAAATATTGTCAAAACGTGATGTTGAATTGCTGGCGCCGCCAGATATTAAAAATGGTAATTTATTTTGCGCAGAAAAAATAACTCGAGCTGCATAAACTGCATCCGCACAATCCGTTGGGATACCGGCAAAAGCACCTTTCATAAAAACGTCGTCGTTGAATTCATTCTGAATCCAAGTTGAGTATTTATTTTCCCATTCTTCGTTCCAAGTTTGTTCAGAAGTCCAAACTTTGGCCTGTGTTACCGACGACAAAGCCAGAGTTGATAACAACGCACATTGAAATAAAAAACCTTTGTTCAGTGAAAACATAAAAACCCCCAAGTGTTATTTTATTGGGTAGATTTAACAGATGTTTTGAATTTTAAAAACTGTCAACATTCTGTACACTAGAGTTTACAGAAAAATCTTGCGAGGACTTATATGATGGGTTCTATTCGCAATTTCATTTCATTAATCAAATATAAATCCTCAGATGTTGTTAAATCCAATTTGCAACCTTGATAAGTTTTGGTATTTCGCAAATGATCAACAATAAACTGATGAGTCCCCATTTTATCAGACGTCCACTTGGGTGCTATTAATTCTTCCCATCTGGATGCAAACGCTGCCAGCCTGTGAACAGCAATGCGCGGGTGCAAATAGGATAAAAATAATTCAACACGTTTCGTGTAAAGATCACGTTCGATCGGAAAATAAAGGCCATCGGCATGCCATTTTTCAAGTTCTGTATTTTTTAAAACATGCATGTTGTGTAATTTGATATTTGTGATTGGCAAATCATTACATTTTTTTGCAGTTTCAATAATTTCTTCATCTTTTTCATCGGGTGAACCAAAAATCAAATGAATTCCCAAATCCACCGTTGTTGAATTTGCAATTTTATGAATAGCGTCGATTGAATCTTTGGCTGTATGCCCACGACGCATAAATTCAAGATCTCTATCTGAAAAACTTTGTACGCCCAATTCAACAGCGACGAAAGATTTTTGATTGTATTCTTGCCACAGATCTAAAACAGATTTTGAAAGACAGTCGGGGCGGGTGCCCAGAACAAATCCTTTAACAAACGGATAACTTAAAGCCGTATCAAAATTCGCACGCAGGACGGGAACTTTTGTAAACGTGTTTGTATAAGCTTGGAAGTAAATTAGAAATTTTTTCGAATTATATTTTTCGCCAATTTCAATTTTATATTTTTCAATTTGTGCAGGTAATGTCATTTCAAATGATTCACTGCGCGCAGCAGATCCCCAGACATCACAAAAGCTGCAGGTTTTCATGCCCTTAAGACCCATGCGGTTCGGGCAATCATCGACGACCGTCACAGGTAATTTATAAACCTTTTCGCCAAAGATTCTTTTGTAGTGCTCTGCAATCGTGTGATAGGGTAAACCCCGCCAGCCTTTTTCCATACAGCGAGTACATATACCAATGAGAAGCCCATCAAATCAATTTATAACTGAGCTTACAGCGGATCAAAGCCCAACGTTACGTTCAGTTCAATTTATTGAAGGCGTCATCGTGCCTGAAAGCATGCATCATTCGGGCGGAGCCGCTGCAGAAACTGAATACATTTACGGCGAAGCGATCAGGCTTGGTTTATCAATACAAAAAAATCTCAATTTTTTGGTCGTGGGTTTGGGGCTGGGATATATCGAAATATTAATTTCATCGCTTGCATGTGGCCAAAATATTTCAAGTTTTGAAATTGATCCAGAGCTTCGAAATAATTTTCAGAATTGGATCAACGGCAGTGATGAATTCGAAATTTACAACCAAGTTTGTAAAGCATTGAAATTTGATTCTGAATTTGCACGCCAGAGTTTTCAAAAAAATAATTTGGCTTTAAATGCTGAATTAAATCTTCAAACGAAATTCGAACAGAAGAATCATATCATTTGCTTTGATGCATTTAGCGCAAAAACCAGCGGTTCACTGTGGACAGAAGAATTCTTAGAGAATTTTATTTTAAATGCATGTGCACTTGATTGTATTTTTACAACGTATGCGTGCACAGGTTTGCTCAAGCGCGTCTTGGTTAAACATAGTTTTCAATTGAATCCACGCGCAGGTTTTACAGGTAAGCGCGATTCAACGTTGGCTGTGCGTGGTCTGTTTGTTAAAAAAAATTAAAAACAAATATTTAAAAAGTATAGCTAAATCCTGTTGATGTCGGGAACGAAGAATATTGTCCCATTAAAAATAAGTTAATGGCCGGGCTGGTTGTCATAAGCGTTGGTGTCGATACGGAATCTAACAGAATTGTATCGTAAAAAACAGTGCCGTTCGCAGGAAAAATTGGAAAGCTGATCGACGGTGCACTTAAATGCGAACAAGTGCGCCCACCTTCATCACCGCTTGATGTTCCTGTTGTGCTAAACGTGGGGCCTCCGGGGCAGTATGAATTTAAATATCCGGCCCATGTCGAACCAATTCCTGTGCCGGCGTACACAGTTAAACTTGAAGACGTTGAAGTGTAAGTAATTTGAGTTGCTCCTGTGGGCGTTGTCGCTACGCTGGAACCAATCGTATAATTGCCAGATTGGCCGTACGTAAATATTGAAGTTCCACCGGCTTGGCAAACTGTTCCTGTGAATAAAAATATACTCACTGAATACGTTAAATTTGTATTCAAAGTTACACTTTTTAAAATCGACATGCCATCAACTGTTGTTCCGTAAGTTCCGCCACTGACCGGTGCGCAGGTCGCATAGTGAGTTCCTGCAATTTGTGCCGCATTTAAAGGTGAAGTTAAAGGCGTCGATGGCGTTGTTGTTGTATCAGTAGGGGCTGTGCCATCTTTTTTAGAACAGCTTAAAAACACAATAAATAACAAAGGTAATAAAATAAATTTTTTCAAGAAACCTCCAAATTAAAAAGTCTTTATAATTTTAAGGCTATATTTGAAAAATAGATAGTCTGGGTTTTGAAATGAATCAATTTGACTGTATTAATATGATAATTAAAATTAAAGGTGATAAATTTGGTCGTCCTTATAGGACTCGAACCTATGACCCCTCCCATGTCATGGGAATGCGCTACCAACTGCGCTAAAGGACGACATTAAAATAAATGCGTAATAACTGTTGTGAAAAATTATCAATATTGTTTGATGTTAGCAACTATTAAGTCAAAAAAACCAGTCAGGGCTTGCAACAATGTGTTTGATTTTGTACTTACAGATCATGATTTCAAATGAATTATGGCCCTTTTTGCTTACAGGCTTAACAGTTTCAATTTTACATGCGGCATTGCCGACGCATTGGTTACCTTTTGTGCTCGCCGGCCGAACTCAGAAATGGAGCTACACCCGAACAATTTCAATTTTATTGATCGCAGGACTGGGTCATATTTTAACAACCAGTCTGATCGGTGCGGCCGTTGTTTGGATGGGGATGCAGTTGAATGAAAATTTTCAACACGTGATGACGTTGATTGCTGCGGCTTCGGTTTTTTTATTTGGAGTTTATAATTTGATTCAACATTTTCGTGGCTTCAAACATTCACACTGTGATCATGCA
>JAYTMM010000286.1:0-3375 GCA_043728555.1 Pseudobdellovibrionaceae bacterium | reverse complement strand
TATTATTCTGCGGATGATTCTATTCGCAGTCCTGAATATAAAAAAGAAATCGTTGGGCTTGAGGCCAATTCCAAAAATTTTATTTTAAATATGTGGGCTTCGTTAACAGCAAAGCAGAAAAAAGAATTTCAGAAAACTTTGGCTGTTTTTAAAGAGCAGTTAGATACGAATTAACACAGTACGCCGTCTCGTGCCCGCTTCATACGACCTAAACACTTGAGGTCGCCCCGCAGCGCTGCTAACATTTTTTTATATTTAAACAATAGGAGTTTATATGAAAAAAATAGTTCTAACTTTAGTAGTGTCATCTGTTTTAATTTTAGCAGGCTGTGCCTCTGAATCTCATAAAGCAGTTCAGGTCGAAAAATCAGTTTCTGCACAAACTGCCTCTACTTATCATGGCCCTAAACATCCCATCATGGTCAGTAATTTTGATAATAAATCTGGCTTCATGCGCGGTGTTTTTTCTGAAGGACCTGATCGTTTATCAAGCCAAGCGAAAACAGTTTTAATGGCTCATTTGCAGCAGACAGGTCGTTTTAGCGTTCTTGATCGCGACAACATGAAAGAGCTTTCAGGCGAAGCAAAATTATCTGGAAAAAAACAAAAAATTAAAGGCGCTGATTTCGCAATTACCGGCGACGTCACAGAATTCGGCCGCAAAGAAACCGGCGACCGCCAATTATTTGGTGTTTTGGGAAGTGGTAAAAGCCAAGTTGCCTATTCTAAAGTTACAATTAACGTCGTCGATGTAGCGACTTCTGAAGTTGTTTATTCGGCTTCGGGCTCTGGTGAATACGAATTAAATAATCGCGAAGTTTTAGGTTTTGGCGGAACAGCATCGTATGATTCAACTTTGAATGGAAAAGTTTTAGATTTGGCTATGCGTGAAGCGACAGATCGTTTAGTTGAAGGTCTTGAGCAAAAAAAATGGAGTTTAACTAAATAATTATATGAAATTAAATTTATTAAATTCATCGAAAAAATTATTTGCAGTTATTATTTTAGCTGCGCTAAACAGCTGCGTCAGTCCTACTAAATATTATTGGGGTGAATATGAAAATCTTGTTTATACTCAATACCAAGATGCTGGTAAAGCGGCGCCAGAAATTCAAATTGAAAAGATGCAGGCTGATATTCAAAAAGCGGCGGGGCAAAACAAACCGCTTCCGCCCGGCTTTTATGCTCACTTAGGTTCGCAGTATCTTCAGACTGGAAAAGCCGTAGAAGCACGTCAATATTTTATCGCAGAAAAAAAAGCATTCCCTGAATCAGCAGCGCTGATGGATCGTTTTTTGAAAAAAATTAAATAAGGATAATTTAAATGAAGTTAAATACGAACTTTAATATTTTATTAGTTGCTGTCGCTTTGTCTCTGGTGGGCTGTGCAACTCCAAAAAATTACGATAAATTTCGTGCAGCAAATGTAAAATCAATTTTAGTATTGCCTCCTAAAAATGAAAGCACAGATGTGCGTGGCACATACAGCTTCTTATCGACAGTCACAATGCCGATCGCTGAAAAAGGATTTTATGTTTTTCCAGTCAGCGTCGTTGATCAAATGATGAAAGACAACGGATTGCCCTCGGCAAATGAAATGCATGAAGTCGCTTTGAAAAAAATAAAAGAAATTTTAAATCCTGATGCAGTACTTTATATAAATCTTGAACAGTATGGATCAAAGTTTGTTATCGTCGAAAGCCAAACAACTGTTGCAGCCACAGGGAAACTTGTATCGACAGCAACAGGTGAAGTTTTGTGGCAAGGCGAGGTTGTGAAATCAGTTTCATCGTCGAACAACGGTGGTGGCTTAGCGGGAATGTTGATAGGTGCCGTCGTCAGCCAAGCTGTTAATTCAACGGTTGATCATGCTCATGAAGTTTCTATAATTGCTAGCCACGAATTATTTATGACTGAAGGACAAGGTTTAATAAACGGACCATATGTGCCGGCTTCTGCTAAATAATTATTTTTGATTTAATTTAAAAATGGTGGCCGAAGGCGGAATTGAACCGCCGACACAAGGATTTTCAGTCCTCTGCTCTACCAACTGAGCTACCCGGCCACTTTGAAAAATAGATTTAAAAGTGAATAAGCAAATTAACGACTCGGTGAATTTATGTCAACAAATCACCGAAAAATAATCGCAAACTCGCCTGTGAAATTAAACTCTAGACTGATTTCGCTTTTTCGAACGCTTGTTTCAAATCTGCTAATAAATCATCACAATCTTCGATTCCGACAGATAATCTGATTAAAGAATCGTCAATTCCTAATAGTTTGCGTTGCTCAATCGGAACTGATGCGTGCGTCATAATCGCCGGATGTTCAATCAACGATTCAACTCCACCTAATGATTCTGCCAGTGCAAAAACCTGCACAGATTCTAAAAATTTCTGTGCCGCAGGTAATCCGCCTTTAATAAAAAATGTGATCATACCGCCGAAACCATGCATTTGTTTTTTTGCTAAATCATGTTGCGGATGACTTTGAAGACCCGGATAAACTGTTTTTTCAACTTGCGCGTGTGTTTCTAAATAATTTGCGACCTTAATCGCATTTTCATTATGGGCTTTCATTCGAATCGGCAAAGTTTTTAAACTCCTCAAAGCCAAAAACGAATCAAACGGTCCTTGAATTCCACCCATCGTGTTACTTAAAAAAGCTAACGTCTCTGCGATTTGTGGATTTGATGTGACGCAAACTCCGCCAACCATATCACTGTGACCACCGATATATTTTGTTGCCGAATGAACAACAATATCTGCACCCAATTCCAACGGACGTTGAAACATCGGCGACATGAATGTGTTATCAACCACGACTAAAATATTTTTCTTTTTGGCCATTTCGCAAATCGTGCGAATGTCGGCCAATTTCAACGTTGGGTTGGTCGGAGTCTCTAGCCAAATCATTTTTGTATTTGGTTTAATCGCAGATTCAAGATTTTTTGAATTTGTTAAATCTGTGTAGGTGAATTCAAAACCATTATTTTTTAAAACACGATTAAATAATCTGAATGTACCACCGTACATATCATCCATAGCCACAACATGATCACCCATTTTTAACATGTGTAAAATTGTTGTCGTCGCAGCACAACCGCTGGCAAAGGCAAAACCAAATTTACCAGATTCTAAATTCGCCATACAATTTTCGTAAGCTTTTCGTGTGGGATTATGCGTGCGTGAATATTCCCAGCCTTTGTGAACACCGGGGGATTCTTGCACGTACGTTGATGTTAAATACACCGGCGTCATGATCGCGCCTGTTGTTGGATCTGGATTTTGTCCCGCATGAATGGCGCGTGTTGAAAATTTCATTTTATCTTTGATATCAGACATAATTTTTTAATTCCTGTTCGGCTAAGATTTC
>JAYTMM010000285.1:0-3198 GCA_043728555.1 Pseudobdellovibrionaceae bacterium | reverse complement strand
CGACGAGAAATCAGTTTATTTGATAACAAAAATGATTTCAAAATATCCCAACATCACTCAATGCTGGATCGATGGACAAATTACAAATTCGTGTTCGATTATTTTAGCCACTGAAAAATGTCAGACTTGGAATATGAAAGATTAATTTTTAGACTGTTCATTTTTTTTTCAGTGCATACGCATTTTACGCACATATCTCAGATCGAGACACTCTGATCAAGCCAAATACAACGACATTGATCTTGTTGCATCCTCACGGGTACGGGATTTGTATTCTTCATAGATATGAGGTGTTTTGTGAAA
Organism: Pseudobdellovibrionaceae bacterium; assembly: GCA_043728555.1. Lineage (GTDB taxonomy): Bacteria > Bdellovibrionota > Bdellovibrionia > Bdellovibrionales > Bdellovibrionaceae > Pseudobdellovibrio. Next base: position 2,895 of record JAYTMM010000285.1, on the reverse strand, counting down.
AATGCAAAATCTGTGTTTTCGTTGATTTGGATGCTATTATTTACCGTTCAATCAAATGCAAATTTAGTTTGTTCAAATTTATTTACCCGCACTGAGCGCGTTGAAATTCAAATGTCAGCCGAAAAAGACAAGCCCTCAGAAGTTTTTTTTCACGAGAGCCCACTGCCCGTTGATTCAAATCAAGCTTTGTTAGATTTTTTATCTATGGCTTCATACACCAGAGGTGTTGAGGTCGTGAAAACAAAAGTCGGTAAAACTCGTATTTCAAAATTTGATTTAGGTTTAGATCTGGGCCAAGGCTACAGCATTGAAATTAGATACCGCGCCGACGAGCGCGCCGATTTACGCTTCACAGCTGAATCTGCAACGCTGATTTCGCCGACCAATCGTACAGAAAAAATCGCACCACATTTAATTGATTTTAACGAAATGAAATTCAAAGAAAAAAACTTCAGCTTATCTGATATCTTCCCCGAAGGCCGCAATGTTCATTTAAATATTCCCATCGAAATCAAAGGTGATGCAATTCCGATGATTGAAAAAATGATTACGCATTTACCATTTTTTACTAAACAAGAAATTAGAAAATTAGTTTTATCAGAAAGTATTTTGAAAATTAAACTTTTAGGCCATCTTCGATTTACAAAAAATTATCTCAAAGAATTCGCAATCAAAGCGCCATATAAATTGTTAACGAATACGGCTCTTGCCGTAACATTAGTTTTAATAACGGGATACAATTTTAAAGACTATATGATTAAATCTGTGTCTCCAGAAACAAATATAGCTGCAAATTCAGATGTTTCTTGGTCGCAGAATTCAATACAAAAAATAATGAAAGAATCCAGTTTACCCCTAACAATTGAACTTAAAAAAATAATGCAAGTTGCGAAATTAAACGCAACTGCAGGCGATACAAACCCTCACATCGCTCAGACTTTTCAAAGTAAATCACGAGACTTTATATGGATCACAGAATCAAAAGATTCAAAAACAAACAATGTGAAAACCGTTCTGTTTATTTCACATGACAATGATAGTGAAAATAAAATGAAATATCTGGGCATTGAAATTAATGTCACAGATTACCCCGAACTGACTCAACAGCTCAAAGCAGAAGGTCGATATTTGCGTGCGAATTAATTTTTTTGCGATCTTCGCATTTTTATTATTTTCAAAAATAACGTTGGCTAAAGAAGCACAATGTCGTTTTTTATTTCGCACAGAAGACCCCGTAAGTCTTTCTCTGTTAGCGTTTCAAAATGGCGAACAAGATACGACATCATTACGACAAGAAGTTAAATTTGTGATTAAAACAAAAGATTTGAATGAGCGATTAGGACAATTACAAAGTGTTTTTGGTGACCGCATGAAAAACCGAGACAAACCCGCCCTTGGAACGAAAAATATCACATCAACAAATTACATGACCGTTGTTAAATATTTTTCTGGCGGTAAAAAATTATCAGCCAAAGTTAGATTCAGAAAATACTTTACTCGGCTTGATGAAGATGTTCATTGGCGCAGATTAAAAGTCAGCGATGAATTGCAATCACAATCTTGGCTTGAGTTAAAAATTCAACATCCAGATTATAATAATGTCGTTATTAAGCCCCGACTAAAGGTACTTGACTCTGATATGCGCTGGTTAACGACGGATGGTTTCTTTGATCACAAAGAAGGACTTACGAAACGATTAAAGATATTAAACCCTGAAAAGGTCGCTGATGTTGATCGCTTTATCGATTTTTTAACACAATTGAATCGCACGCCAGCAATGCGTGTTGAAAATTTATTTGCAAAAACCGAATACGAGCGTGTTTCTTACAGTATTAAATTAAAACCATCAGGTGTTGAAAAAGGCTTTGATATTCAAATCACGCTTGATGAAAATATCAAGCTGACTCGTTTAAGCGACCGCGAAAAATATAATGTCTACGGCAATGACGAGACAGTGATCGAAGTTAAAATACCTGTGACCTATTCGACATTAAGCTCAGAAAATATTGCAACTGTGCCTGAATTGCAAAATATCAAAGATTTGATTGCATGGTTGGAACTAAAACATGAACTGAAATACCCGATGAACAAAGGTAAAATGTCAAAAATTGAAAAAAAACATGATCTAGATCGTTCGCAGGAGTACGAATATGAATAGAAAAAAAATTTTAATTTTATGTTTATTTTTAACATCAAACATTTTTGCGAATGAACATGTTATATTAAAATCTGAAGTCCGCAGAATAGAAAGTTTGGCTGATTCAAATGTAATGACAGGTCAACGCCTAAGCCCATTGGCATTGGTCTACGCAGGACTTAAAGACAAAGAAATTGCATTAACTTTCGATGATGGACCACACCCTATAAACACGCCGCTGATTTTAAAAACTTTAAAGGATTACGGTGTGAAGGCTACTTTTTTCGTACTCGGACAAAATGCACAACGCTATCCGAATTTAATTAAACAAATACTTTCTGAAGGTCATAATATCGCTAATCACACGTGGTCACACAAAGTTTATATCAAAGATCAAACTACAAGTGATTTTCAGAACGATATTGTTAAGACTCAAATGACATTGGTCGATCTGGTTGGTGAAAAAAACGTTGAACCTTTTTTTAGATTTCCGACAGGTTTCGGTGCGGGCATAAAAGAGGCTCAGAACATGCTTTTAAATTTAGGTTTTGCTAACTTTTATTGGTCGATGAGTGCCCATGATTCAAGAACCTCTGACCCGACAACTGCATTAAACACATCCCTTGAAATGCTTAGAACATATAAAAAAGGAATTTTTTTATGTCACGATGTCAGGCCTCACACGGCAGCTATGTTGCCTCGATTTTTAGATGAACTTTATGCGCAAGGTTATACAACAATTCAGTTCACAGCGAAAT
>JAYTMM010000284.1:0-2086 GCA_043728555.1 Pseudobdellovibrionaceae bacterium | reverse complement strand
TCTCGTCTAATGATTTTTGAATTTTTTCTAACATCGGAATCAATCGAAAATGAATTCGTTCGGCCACAGCGATGTGCATCGCCGTCGGGAAAGTATCATTCGATGATTGGCCCTTGTTCACATCATCGTTCGGGTGAATTTCTTTCGATGGCAAAGTTAAATTCTGCATCGTCATCGCACGGTTTGCGATCACTTCGTTTGAATTCATATTCGTTTGAGTACCAGAACCCGTTTGCCAAACAACTAACGGAAAATGCGCGTCTAATTGACCAGAAATGACTTCATCGGCTGCTGCAATAATAAATTCAGATTTTTTTGCGTCTAATAATTTTAATTCTGTATTTGTGATCGCTGCACATTTTTTCAGAATGCCCAATGCTTTAATCATTTCACGCGGAAAACGATCGCCACCAATTTTAAAATTTTCTGTCGAACGCTGTGTCTGCGCACCCCAAAGTGCCTCTGCGGGAACTTGCACATCACCCATTGTGTCTTTTTCTGTTCTGAATTTCATATTTTTTCTCCTGATTACTTATTTAAACTTAATATACTTTTCTCACCGCGAACAACTTGGCCGACACTGGCTTGATCCGTTGGGTAAATCACAAGCTCTTGAATATTAATATGTTTGGGTTGCTGTAAACACCAAAAAATATTTTCAGCGATATCATATGCAGACAACGGTTTCATATCAGCATACACAGCGTCTGCTTTTTGTTTATTACCAAGTCTGACCAGACTGAATTCTGTATCAACCATGCCGGGTTCAATATTTGTGACACGAACTCCTGTGCCTTTTAGATCCATACGCAGACCTTCACTGATTGCGCGCACAGCAAATTTTGTTGCACAGTACACGGCTCCACCTTCGTACACCAATCGTCCTGCAACCGAACCCAAATTAATGATGTGGCCTTGGTGTTTAATAATATGTGGTAAAAATAATTTTGTGATTTCCAACAAGCCTTTGATGTTTGTATCGATCATTTGGTTCATGTCAGATGATTTTGAATTTTGCAAAAGCTCTGTGCCTTTGGCCAATCCTGCTGAATTAATTAAGTCTTTGATTTTGACTTTATTTTTTTTCAGAAACGTAATTATTTTTTTTTCTGGTTTTGAAATTTTCGTAACGTCACATTCTAATATAAAAACTTTTTTCGATCCCAGTTTTAAACATTTATTTTTAACGACTTCTAGATTTTTTTTTCGCCGAGCTATCAGTAATAAATTATTTTTATTCAGCGCCAATTTATAAGCGCAAGCTTCGCCAATACCTGATGATGCGCCTGTGATCGCGATAAAATTTTCAGTGATTTTTAAACTCATAGCATATCGTAACGGCAACACTTCACGCGGTCGACAATATTCGTTTTTGTCTAATTAATCCACGCGGCACGTAAGGAATAAATCCCAAAGCTTCTAAAATATTTTTCTCGATATAATTAAATACTGTTTTATAATCACGACCCCAAATAACAACGCGCGTGAACGGACGCTGTGACCAAAAACTGAGCTTATTTTTCAAAGATTTTTGAATCTGATTCCCATTCAGTGCAATTCCACGCTGTTTTTGCAGCATAAATCTGGCAATCAGACCCGTGATTCTACGAATCCAAGCAAAATATTTTCTGCGGTTTTTAAACGAGATCAACAAATGAATATGGTTCGAGGCAATAGCTAATTTATGAATCCGAACACCAAAATTTTTAAGATCTGTTTTGATAATGTTTTCGATCTGAAGACGTTTTTTTATCATTCGTAAATCTGATTTTTCAGTTTTTTTTGCCAGATCTGATTTTAAAACGATGTGAGTGAAATCTTTCGATGACAGTGGTCGAGCCGTCCTAGCATGACCACGCTTCAGCAAGCCTCCGCCAAACGATTTCATCCGTTTGTGATTTTTGTTTTTGTGGCCAGTGATCCGATCATCACCCGAGCCAAAAAACTCACCTAAATTAAGCTGCCTTGCTGTTTTCATGCTTAGTTTCTACCGCAATTAATACCCATGTCAAATCTTTTTTTAAAGTATTGAGCGATGTCAAATTTTGAAAGTTTAAATTTAGAAATTACGATTACTACTAAATAA
>JAYTMM010000283.1:0-18510 GCA_043728555.1 Pseudobdellovibrionaceae bacterium | reverse complement strand
CCAACGGCCCAATGACTTAATTGAATTAATGAATTCACATTGACCTGAAGCATTTGATAAATATCATCCATTTTTTGTTCGTCTAATAAGCCGCCCGTCAACATTCCAGCATTATTAAATAAAATATCAATTTTCATTGTATTGGCTTTTGAAATTAAATTTTCAACACCCGATCGTGAAGACAAATCAGATTCAATAATCACTACAGACAACGCACCCAAATTTTTTAGTTCCGCAATCAGTTCATCGTCATTTTTTCGAATCGCTAAAATTAAATTTGTTTTCCGTTTTGCGCAGGCCTTAGCAAAACCCAATCCGATACCACGATTTGCGCCTGTAATTAAAATATTTTGATTTTCGATGTTCATGATTTACCCCATGCTTTTAATAATTCGGATTCTTCAGTAAGAGATGTGACTTTTTTAAATTTAACGCCTGGGCGACCTTTGACGGCAGCTTCGCAGTCTTTCCATGTTGTATATTTGGCGACTTGATTGTTGATAAGGCTCAAGTACCACGTTTCTTTTTTTTCTGCTGATTTAGATCCAGCTGATTTCATCTGGCTCGTTTGAGATTTCATCTCTGGCAGCGCTTCTTCTTCGGGTAAAACTGCAATATCGAAATGATAATTTTCAATTGAACCTGAAAATAATTCGATCGATGTACGTTTTGAAAATGCGACGCCAATTTCATCACAACGTTCATTGCCATCGATGCCCTTGTGGCCGCGAATAAAGCTCCATTTAATTTTTATTTTATATTTTTCTTGAATTTGAAATAGCAATTGATCCATCGTTTGCCACAAATCTTGGTTTGTGACGTCTTTGTTATCGGCTGTTTTCCAACCGCGTTTTTTCCAGCCGAACAACCACTGCGTTGATCCCCGAATGACATACACTGAATCTGTGAAAATTTGTAGAGCCGTAACGGATTCGTAGTGTGCCAGACAAAATTGTAAAGCTGACAGCACGGCTTGCATTTCCATCCGATTATTTGTGGTCTGCGGAAAATTTTGACCCAGTTCTGTCACAGAAATAAAATCTGTGATGATGCTACCGTAACCACCCGCTCCGGGATTCCCCGAGCATGCACCGTCTGTATATATAAGGATATTTTTTGAATTCATTCAGCATTGATTGAAGCATCGAAGCATAAGAAAAATCAATAGTTGGTATTTCATTTTGTTAAAAATCTGCTCGATTTTCTGTATACCGACGATTTTCAGAGACAAAAACGACCATTTATTGTTGGTACGCTTATCGCAATAACAGTCTTTGTACGTCGAATCGTCTTTTAACCGAGACAGAAGGGCACCAGTTTTATGATAAAATTTATGGTCCAAAAACAAAAAAATATTTCAATATTCACTTTTGTGCTTCTGATATCTCAGGCCATTTTTGCTGACGTCACAAAGACTGCACCTGCCGTTTCAACGACAACAACTGCTGCACCAAAAATTGAAACCGAAAAAGAAAAACCCTTCACTTTAACAACAGCTATCGAATATTCTGAAAAAATTGCAGTTGATGAACGTTCAGAACGTGAACGCGGCACAGATATCAATTTATCTGCGACATATAAAATAAATTCACTTTATACATTGTTAACAAAAGCATCGATCACAAAAGATCTCATGGGTCCACAAGACACAACTTTTTCTGATACAACAGTTGGCGCGATTGTTAAGGGTGTTCAAATTAATCCGTCGCTGATAACGACACATTCCATATCTGCAATTTTACCAACAAGTGACGTCAGTCAAAAACGTGACCGTTTGCGCACGTCGATTGGCGTATCGAATGGAATTTCATATTCGAACGATTATATCCAAGCCAAATACAGTTTGGGCATTTCAAAAAATTTTCACGAGTTCAGTCAAAATGCCGAAGGTACGGCTTTATCTGAATATAAAATATCAAACACAATTGATTTAGTTGTTCCCTTCACAGAAAAATTTTCAATTTCTGCAACAGGTATATATCGCACAAGTTTTACTTATGACAAAGATCAAAAATACGGATTTGGTTTTTACGGCGACCTAAATTATGACTTAACTCAGAATTTATCTGCAAATGTCGGAATTTCAACCGAAGGCAGTGCACTGAAAAGCAATGGGGTTGATTCAAACATCAGTGTCTATGATCAGAATTCTACGATCACTAGATTAGGAATCACATACGTTTACTAAATAAATATTTTAATTAATAAAAACGAACGAGGGGAAAAATGAAAAAACAAAAAATAATTATCGGTCTTATCGCAGTCAGTATGCTTGGTTTAACAAACTGTACAAAAAAAGTAGACTTCGAAGCCATCCCCGAAACATTGAAAACGCAAAATGTTTCCAAAGGACTGTTTGATACAAAAGCTGAATATTTAATGGCGGCTTCTCAGCAAGAATCCAGCCGTTCTGCCTCTGATGCACTACCCTTTTCTGCTGATGGCAACAAACGCGTAAAGCTTGAGTTTACCAAAGACACTTTACGAGTGATCGAGACTGAAACGGACGAACGTTTCGCTTCAAATAAAACAAACGATAAATTAGTTTTAGAAATCCCGGTCGAGCACGTTCAGTACCGTTGCGCCAAAGACAAATTCGGCAGCTGTACAAACAAGGAAGAAGAAGCCACAGATATTACTTGGGAACAGAAAGACACTTTAAAAATAAAATTTGAAGAAGCAAAAACAGGACAGTTGGATTTATTGCCGATTTTATCCAGTCAAACTTTCGGTGAAAATTGCTACGAACAAGTCGGTTCACGTTTAGTTAAAGCGACTGTCGAAAGCGATGCGATTAATTTTCAAATTTTAAGAACATTTAAAACAAAAATCGAATGTTTCACTGGTGACACAATCGCAGACGGTACAATCAGCGCAGTTTATCATTATTCAATGGTAAAAGTTGATTCTGTTTTATCAAAAGATTATAAAACAATATCGTATCCCGTTTCATCAAAAGACGAACAAACATTTGGTTTTTTCAGCACCAGCCGCACACAGTTGGATACAGACAACAATAATACTGACAAAAGTGTGATTCAAATTATGAATCGCTGGAACCCAAACCGTAAAGAAATCGTTTATTACCTGAGTGATGAATTTGCAAAACCAGAGAATAAATTGGTCAAAGATTTAACTTATAAAACAGTTGAAAATTTAAATAAAGGTCTTGAAACTTCGGGTGTTGGTTTCAGAATTAATTTGAAAGAACCTGCTGGCAAAATCCCAGGTGATATTCGGAACAGTATGATCGTATTGGTCGAAGATCCTGTTGCCTCTAGCATTATAGGTTACGGACCACAAACCGAAGACCCAAAAACTGGTGAAATTATTTCTGCACGCACAGTCATGTTTTTAGGAACAATCAAAAAATATATCAAATATACTTACGACGATGTGTTACGTGCAAAAGTCAATACAAAAAAATTGGTTTTGGATTCAACAAAATCGACAACAGACAGTTTAATCAGTTTATCACCTGAATTAAAAAACTTAGCAGCTGCAAAAAAGAAAACAGGTCTGACATTTAATCTTGAAGCGATGAAACAAAAAATTTCTGATCAAACACAAAAACCGAAAGCATTGCCAGTTTCTGAAAAAGCATCGCCAATTGCGGTCGGTAATCAAAAAGCTCAAATCGAAAAAGCTTTACGAAATTATACTGCTAATAAAAATGATGAATACGATCGTCATGATATGAAATCAAAAATGAAATATCTGCAGTATGCAAAAAACTGTGCGCTGTCACCAAATGGTGATGTTCTGGCCGCTTCGATCAGCCCACGCTTAGTTGCAAAGTTTGCTGACGATGCAAAACCTTGGACAGAATTATCCGCTGAAGAAAAAGAACAAGTAACCGCTATTATTTTACCTGAAATTTGGGGCGCAACTTTGATTCACGAAATGGGACACAATTTAGGTTTACGACATAATTTTCAAGGTTCAGAAGACAAAGAAAATTTTTATGGCGAATCTGAGTTGGTTGCAAATGGTATTGATCACGCTGTTGTTTCAAGTTCAGTCATGGAATATATCGATGATTTAAAGGCTTTACCCATTTTAGGTAAATATGATATCGCCGCTTTAAAATTTGGATACTTGCGCAAAGTCGAAGTGACTTCTGCCGATGGATCAATGGCCGTGGTCGACGTACCAACAACATTACAAAATTTAAAAGTTGATTTGAACGATTCAAAAATAGAATCCAAATCTTATGGCTACTGCACGGATGAAAATTTAGGAATCAATGCAGGTTGCAAACAATTTGACTTGGGCACAACGTACACTGAAATTGCGCAAAACATGATTCAAGGTTACGAAGACGCTTATACAAAAAGAAATTTGCGCGATGGCCGAGCCAGCATGAGTTTGTATGATGATCTGACATACGCAGGACGCATCAACGGAATTTTTAAAGAATTACGTATTATGATGGAAGTTCGTGAACGACTTAAGTACCGCTTTGGTCTTGATGATGCGGCTCCTGAGTGGGACAGTATCGCTTGGCTGAAAGATTTAAAAACGGCAACGTTATTATCAGGACAATTTATGACAAATGTTTTATTAGTACCTGATTTAACATGTGCCGTAGCCAAAGCCGATGCTCCAAATCAAATTGTTGCTGTATTAAATATTAACGATATTGATGCCGAAGCCGTTTCATGTTTCAAAGCTCAAATTAATCCGAAATATGTCATCATAGGCGAAGCTGGTAAATCATTTAATTCAAGAAAAGATCCTGAAAGCACAAATGCCTATGCTGATCAAATTGATGTACGCGGCATTTGGATTGATAAATTATTAGCAACAAGAAATTTATTAAAACGCCAAATCGGAATTTTTAGTATGGATAAAAACGTGGACAGCTTTTTAGATGTTCCTGAAATCAGAAGCGGTATCTTAGATGCTGTCAGCGGTTTGTTAACAAATAATGTTGTCGCAAAAGTTCCGTTTAAATTAATTGACGGATCAACAGCTGAATTTGAAATCGGTTATGATTTATCAAATACACAAGTGATTGATAAATCAATTCATCCTGTCATTGCTGATCGCATGGGAATTAACACGACAGGATCAACACAGTTACAACAAGTTGTATCAAGCATTATGTCTGTACAAGCCAAAGATTCTACAGGCGCGCATGACCAAGACAATATGTTGTCAGATGCTGTTTCAGTTCATAAATTAAGTGGAATTTCAGATTTAAAACCCGCAGCTGGCGATTTAACTGCAAAGATCGACAGTGATAAATATATTGCAACAAAAGCAAATCAGTTTGCCTTCAGTGCAATAACAAATTTATCTGCCGCAACAACATTAGAGAAAATTACTGCTGAAAAAGCCAAAGAAATTCACGATCAAAAATTGGCCGGCGCAACAAAGGCTCCGAAAGATGCAACCGCCGAAGAAAAAGCAGTCTGGAAGATGTCAGCAGAAACTATTGATGCGTATTTAAATGATGTGATTAAACCGTCAAAATTTTATGAACAGCTTTTAAGAATTTTACCAGCGGCCTAATTCACTAAGTAAAATCAGATTAGCTCAGCCAAAAAAAAAGAGTGTCTCGAACTGAGACACTCTTTTTTTTGGTTTAAAAATTTAATGAAGTCCTGTGGCACGTTCATCGCAATTAAGAATTGTATGAAGATGATCATAAAGCCAAAGGACATAAAATGGATTTAAAAACAAAATCGACCCGAAAAGTGACGCTTTTTGTGATGCCCTTCGTAGGCTTAGTCAGTTTGATTTTATCAACGGTTCTGCCATCCAATGCTTTTGCAGTTGCTGTTGATCCCATTAAACCTGCGACAAAAAAACAAATCACAGATTACAAATTACCTGACGACAAAAAAACAGAACCTGATTATAAATTTTCGGCCACTGTTGAAGTTTCGCGTGGAACCAGTCTGTATGATTTCAAAGACGGTTCAAGATCAGACAGTTTAGATTTACTATTCGTTCCCGTATTAAAAACGCCTATTGGCAATTTCTTGGTGAAGGAAACGTATTCAAAAAATTTACATGACGATAATGACACAAAAGCCGGTTTTTCAGACGCGGCCGTATCATATGGCTTTGGAGCCAAAGACTGGCAATGGTCTGCGCCGTACGTTATCACAATGTCTCCGGCAATTACGATGATTATCCCAATTTCAGAAATTTCAGTAAAGAAAAATCAATTACAAACAGCCATTTCTGGTGGTTTGACATTTGGTATTCGCCCTGATGGCCTAGGAGCTAAAGAAGCTGGCGCTTGGAACGTTGCTGTTGCTGCAACGGCAGGTCGCAGTTTTCATACGTACGAAGAAGACATCAATGGCGCTGTCTTAAATAAATATTCATCAAATCAAACGTTATCAGTCGGTTATACAATTTCTGATTTCAGTTTCTCATTTGAATACACAAATCGTTCGCGTTGGACGTATCAAAATAATATCAAACAATCTTTTGTGACGACACAAGAAATTTCATACGCAGTGAATGATCATTTTTATACGACGATTGGCCATTCAAATGACGCGGCCTCGGTTTTCAAAGCCAATGGCTTTGAATCAAATGTACAAGTCATCGATGAAAACAATTCAGGAGTTTATCTGACATTAGGAAGTAGTTTCTGATGAAAAAAATAAATCTCAGATCGATACATGGCCCGCAAATCGCATTAAATAGTAATATGAAGACAGCAACTACACTTAAAGGAGCTCAGATGAAACAGAACGGTAACAACACAAATGGAACGACAACAAATGTTAGTCAGTCAAAATTAAATTTGACGACTCAGTTTAAAACGTTACTTCATGTGATGGTTTTAACAATTGCTGTCAGTTCGTGTACAAAAAATCGTGAAGCCGCTTTGCCCGATGATGCTGCTCCGAATGTGTATGCGATTTCAATGTTTGGTACTCCTGATGAAAACTCTCCGTTTGCGGCCAGCAAAGAAGAAGCTTCTGTTGCATCAGACAGCGATGTTAAAATTTTAGATTTAAATCAAGCTGCAAAATTATCTGCGGATGAAGTTTCAGTTCCAGAACGTGTTAAATTCATGTTCGATAAATTACCAATGACAAGCCAAACGGCTCGTCAATTTAAAATCACATTCAGTGTTGATAAAAACAATATCACAGCCTACAAAGTAGCCTCGTCTGTTAAAGATTTAAATGCGATTGAAAAAAGTTTAGCCATTTCGGCACACGAAGCTAAATTATTGGTGAAATTATCGCACGCACAAAAAGCCGAATTAAAATCTTTGTCTGCAGAACAAAAATCAGCAGCGACAGAGCGCGAACAAATTAAATCTGGAAAAGCCGCCGGCGCCCTATTAGTGCCGATGTTCAAATACGAAATTGCAGGTTACGGAATTTTAGAACGTACAAAAAATGAATTAAAAGAAGAAACGACTGTTCTTAAATTAAAAGAAACTGACTGGGCACAAGCAACACACATCCAAATTAAATCACTGACGGATTCACGCAAAGTGGTTGGTATGGATGCGTCGCAAGCGAAAGCAATGAGTCAGCTTTTTAAAGAAGAGAAAATTGATAAACGCGTAACGACTGCTGGCGAATTAGCAAATGATTTAAAAATCGGTTTGAAATTTTTAGATTCAAAAACACCAGTTATGACAAAATTATCTGCTTCAGATTTATTAATTTATGAAATCACAGACGCATCAAAATTAACCGAAGACCAAGCTCGTATTTACAAAGCTGGTGGCTCTGGTGGACGCGTTGTTTCTTGTAATGATGTTGAAGTTAAAAATGTTGTTAAATCAACAAGTACCTCATGTGTTGTCGTACTGGTTGCCAGTGCACCAATTAGTTATAAAAAATTAGAATTATCATTAACAGATGTGAACGGAACAACGTCATCGAATGTTGTTTCAACAGAAATTCCGAAATCACAAAGTGTTGGATTGGTTGAAATTCTTGAAAATACAAAAGCTGATCAACGCGAAGTTAAAGGTTTACTTGATCCAGACAGTTCAATTAAAATTTCTGATTTACAGGGCGAATTTATGTTTCGTCGTACATTCGAAGACGCAGCGACAACATTCTTAGGTCGCACGGGTACATCTGGTGACATGGCGCTGGTTAAATTTGAACTTGAAGAAAATCGTTTAGTTGTTCGTAATCAACTTTCATTGATTCAGTACACAGGTCAAGGTGCCAAAGACCGCGAAGAAATCATGTCGATCCCTGTAAAATATTATTACGTCAGTCAACGTGATGCTCATGGCAGTGATTTAGTTTTAGGTTCATTAGTTGAAACAACAAAAGAAAATGCAAATTATATCAAACTGGATTGGACAGCAAATTCAATTCCTGATTCTTCGTCGCCGTTGGCATTTTTTGATTACGGTCAGTGTTTCATCGCTGATTCATCGAAAAAAATTACAAACACAGATATGCGTTTAGCAAATGATGGCGTTTTAAATTTTTCGATCAGCAGTTCACACACGGTCAATCCAGGTTGTGCAACAAACAAAGTTGTAAACTCTGCTTATTGGTCTGGATCAATGCAGTTAAATTTTAATATTGTTGAGCGCATTTCTTTTGTTAAACATACAAACAAAGATAAAACAGACACTCAGTTCACGCCGAATATTTCATTCATGGCTCAGGAAGCATTTAATTTTGGTGTATTTACGTTAGCCGATAAAAATACTGAAAACGGTTCTTTAGCAAATCGTGATGGCAGCGAAAAATATATGCCTATGATTCATGATATTCGATCTGGAAAAACAATGAAATGGTATCTGGGTGGTATCAACGATGCGACAGCAACAAATGCAGAACGTCGTGAATTATTGGTTGCCTCAGCACAACAAGTTATCGCTGAATGGAATAAAACTTTTGAAATTGCGATGAAAGGCACTGATCTTGATCGTAAAAATCGTCAAACAGATTATATCGAATTAGTTATCGAAGACGCCGGCAAAGAAACTGGTCATTTAGGTGATTTAAATCGTAATTATATTTGGATGAATGAAATTCCTGCTGATAATGGTTTATTAGGTGTTGCGCAACCTGCCGCAAACCCACGTTCGGGTGTGATTGAATCTGCCAACGTTATTATTTACACAGGAAATACTTTTGAACAGTCACAAATTTTACTTAAGATGACTCAGATTTCTCGTGATTATGAAAAAATGATCGAAGAATTAAAAAAGAGTTCTATCGAAAAAGCAAAAAATAAAAAAGCTATTGTTTCGACGCAGTCAGAAGCAGCTAAAGCAGCTAATACTGGTGCAAACCAGAAAACTGTTCAAAAAGTTTCAAAAAGTTTGGCTAAAAACAAATCGTACTTAAATAGTTTAATTAAATATTTTGAATTAGATAATCAAAATATTAAGAAATCGATTCAAGGCACTGCGATGTCACAAAGTGCTGAATCTTTGAAACGTGTTTTAAATAAAGAAACTTTCATCAACGCCATCAAAGGTCAAAAAATTGAATTGCCAACAAATTCTGCGACGTTGTCAAAAAAGATGACTGATCTTGCGATGGATAAAAAATTATCAAGCAATCCACGTGAATTCGAATTGCGTATGAATGACTTATTTATTAATTTTGGTGGTTTATCTGAAGACGTCAAATCAATCTTAGGAAAACGTCAGCAAATGTTGGCTCTATCAGTACAGTTTGATAAGACAACAGCAAAACGTGCTGGTTGCTTTAAATATTCTCGCAATGATATTGAAGATGCCGCATTAATTATGGATGCTGATCCACACAAAAATTTGATGTTGAATTTCAAACAAGCTGTCATGAGCACATTGTCACACGAATTAGGTCATGCGTTTGGTTTAATGCATAACTTCAAAGCGTCAACTGATAAAGCCAACTATGAATTCCCAGGCGAAGACACGGGCCGCAATTATTCTTCGATCATGGATTATATTGCTGATATTGATCAACATTATATGGGACCAGGCCCGTACGACGCGCATGCGATTCGTGCTGCCTACACAGGTTATGTTCAATTAAGCGATGCCGTTTTAGCAAATCCAAAAGCAATCGAAGCGATTAAGGCTTCTGGAGCTAAATTAATTAATAATAATTCTGTTCATATGAATGATTTATTAAAATTAATTGGTGAAAAATCATTGGTGCATTTCACAAAAGATACTCTAAATTCAAAAGGTTTAATTAAATATTACGAACAGTGCAGTGATGGCGGAATGGCGACCTCAATTTTATGTAATCAATTTGATACTGGTGGAACTGCGACAGAAATCGTAAAAAATATGATTGCAGATTACACACGCAGCTATGCCAACAGAAACTATGTTTACGATAAAATTTTATTTAACTGGCCACAAAAAATTCAGTTGATTAACAGAAACATTCGTACATTTTCACAAATCCGTACTTTCTTAGATGAAACAATTATGACTGCAATTTACGGCTCAGGACGCCCAGATGCAGAAAATTCTGAAATCATGAAAGATCAAGTTTCGGCAGCACAAGCTGGATACCAATTCTTTCACGAATTATTACGTACACCAGAAACATCTGCAGGCTTTGCAAAATTTAACGAGCGTTTTTATGCTATTCCTTACAGTTATGAAGATGCAAAAACAAAAACTGCAGTTGATGATGTAAAAATTGTCGAAGCACGATCACTGTATGATGTATCCATGTCACGTGATAAACTTGATACAGTCGGTATCGGTTATGACAAAATTTTTGCAATGAATTTCTTAATGCAAACATCAACAACGTTTTCAACGGATGATAGCAAGCAAGGCTTTATTTCATACAAAGATTTTGAACAGTTTTTCTTAGGCGTAACTGATCCAAAAGATTCATTAACATTGAACACGATGACTGAAATTTTAACGAACAATTTAAAAATGGGATTTTTTGATCCAAACGGAAAATTAATTAGCGTTGCAAATCCAGTTGAAGTGAATAAAATGTTAGGCGATCAAACAGCGTTAGCTTCAATCGTTGGCTTGTCTGAATCAAAATGGAAAGCTTTTGATCCATTTGCCGAAAGTTTTAAAATGGCACGTGCTACTGTGAAATCTGCACCACGTGATCGTTTAAATATTGCACGCCTTGGTCAAGATCGTTCAAAATCTGATACGACAGTTTACTTTGCGACTCAGAATGGTGTTGCCGCAAATGTCATTGTGAAGCAAGCTGCTCGCGGTGATGTTTTGTTAGGAAATAAATCTGAAATTTTTAAATCATTTTCAAATTTAATGAATGCAGACAATGTTTACATGGATAAAATTAATGCTCTTCGTGAAGCGGCTTGTTCGCAAAATGATGATGGCACATTCAAAGATGAAGCTGGTTGCAAGGCTGCATTCGCGAAACCAATTGCTGATTATATCAAAGACGATGCATCGTTAGTACCTGCAAAACAAAAAGCAGATGTCATTGTAAAACAACTTGTGAACAGCATCAGACATTTAAATGGCCAAGGTGCAATTATGGATACTCAACTTGATTCTGCAGATTCAAAAGTGAATTTCGCAAACCAAGCCGAAGTCATTCGTTTAATGATCAACGAACAAATGTCTGTTCTGAATTCAATGAAAATGGATTTAGAAAAGTCATCTAAAGACGACCTAGCAACAACGATTCCTGCGGTTTTAGATCTGGCGAAACAAATGCGTGAACAGAATGACAAATTGTCATCAGTAGCGTTAATTTCTTATGCTCAATCATTTTTAGTTGAAACTGCAAAAGCTGTTCAAATTAAATTGCAAAGCGGCGAAGAACTGACTGGTGACGTTTTAATGAAAATGATGATGGACGGTGAAAAGATTCAGAATTCACATGAAAAAATTGTGGATATTATTGATAAATTGACTCAATATTCACGTTTTGTTGATGTCGATTTGTTAGTTACCAAGTAATACTGGACTAAAGTCTGCTCTAATTTCTTAGACTTAAACATGAACCCCTCTCTATAATTTTTTATACAGAGGGGTTTTTTATGACTAAAATAATATTCGCGACATTGTTACTGACGCTATCAGCGCAAGCTAAAAATAAATTGTACACAGCCAATTCACTGCTGGTACCAAAAATAAATCAAATGATACCGACTGCATCTAAAAAATTAATTTATTTCGGTGGCCCCGTGATCGAAAAAGTTCACGCTGTTCCTGTGTATTGGTCAAATCGTGTGAATTCTTCGATTCAAAATGCGATGGATGATTTTTATTCGTCATACGTGAATAGCAAACACATGGATTGGTTAAGTGAGTACAATACAAATTTATCTGCTGTTGATGGACGTGCGGGTACGAATCAAAAAATTTCACGTGGTACTTCGACCACACCAGTTTTAATTCAACCCACACTGACATCAAAACAAATTACAGACGAACAAATACAAACAGAAATCGCAACGCAAATTGATGCGGGCACATTACCCCGTCCCGATTCAAATACTTTGTATATGATTCATTTTCCGTCGGACATATCGATTTCTATCGAAGGCATGTCGTCGTGTTTTTCATTCGGCGGTTATCACAACGGATCAAAAAACGCAAAATACGGTGATCTGTTTTATTCGGTATTACCTGATTGCGCATTCTTGAAAGATAACGAAGCTTCATTATCTTCGGCAACATTTGTGGCTTCACATGAATTGATCGAAGCTGTGACTGATGCGTACCCAACACCAGGCAGCACACCGGCATACCCACAAGCATGGAATGATACGGGCGGTAGTGAAATCGCAGATCTGTGTCAAAGTGGCCAAAGCGCTTTAGTGGGAGCAAAAGCAACTTATAATATTTCACTCGAATGGAGCAATTCGCGCGGAACTTGTTACGACGGAAAATAATTAAAAATTAAATTTAAATTGTAAGTTTTATGAAAATGGCACCGAGAGGTGCCATTTTTTGTTGGTTCGATTGTTGCTATGCTATGTCACGTACAAATAAAAACGTTTCATAAAACAATCGGAGACTTTCATGGCACCATTACCTTCACGCAAAAATTTGTTCCTGACGACTATTTTAGTGACTCAGTTCGCATATATTGTGTCAGCGCAGGCACAAACCAAAGTCGCCGAATCCAAAGACTGGTCTTTGTGGGAAACATCAGCCAATGGTGTCGAAACGTGTACGCTCCAAACTATTGATAAAGTTTTATTCAGATCTGAAGATTTTATCATGGAGTTATCAAAGGTCAAAAACAACGCCGCTTCTCCATTAGAAATTATGATGCGTATTCAAAAAAACAAAAAAGAAAGCACTGGCCTTTCTGCGCAGATCAGTACATCGAATCGTTTTCTGAGTTTTTCAGATATGACTGGTAACAAAAATGTTTACTGGGGAACTCCTAAAAATTTATCGGCACTGATGACTCAATTAAAAAATAAATCTGAAGATTTAGCCGTTAAAGCCAAGGGCGGAAAAAAAGAAATTGATTTCACAATTCGTGGCCGCGGTTTTTCAGAAATGCTGACAGAAATGGAAAAACGTTGTAACGCAAGTTTGCCTTTATTACGTCAAAGTTTTGAAACAGAATTTTTAGCGAATGTTTCAGACGCTGTAAATCCTGTGACATTAACACCTGCAAAAACAAATCAATTGCGTGCAAATTATTTTGCAGCTTATCAGATTCATACTTTATTATTAGAAACAAAATCGCAATTAAATCAGGTCTTATCCAAATATCAAAAATTAATTGATGAGCTTGCAATAAACCGTAACGAATTCAACCAAATTACAAAAAGCGATTTACCAGCCAGTCAAAAAACAATGGCTGATGCTCAGAAATTGCAAGCCGATATGAAAACTGAGATAGCACGCTTGGCACAATTAATTCCAACATTAACTGCAAAAGTTCAAACTTCACAGACGGCGTACGATAAATCACGCGCGGTGCTTGCTCCGCTAGAGCCGGAATTTAATCGTTTAAGCTCGGGCTTACGAAATGCTCAACAATTATTAGCCAATGCAGAATCAAATTTGGCGTCATTGGATCGCAGACTACAAGAAATAGCTTCGCAAATTTCAAACCTACAGAGCGAAGCAAATTCAATTCAAAATAATTTATCTGGCCTCAAGTTAAATCTTGAGCGAGAAAGAGACGTATTACGTATCGCAGAATCTGAACGCGCAAATTATAATTCAACAGCAGAGCGTGAGCGTGCACTTCGAAACAATACATCATACGTCTATTATAAATCAGAAATTGTAACTATCGAAGCACAGTTTGGCCCAGCGCAAAATCGTTTACAGCTATTGCAAGCCGAAAGAAATCGGATTGCAAAAGATCTTGAAATTTGCGGATCACAAGCAGGTATTGGAACAACTCCGCCTGGACAAATTCCTGGGTTGACGCCTCCGCTTGTGCCAGGTGTTATTCCTCCGCAGGAGCCACAACCGACAGAACCCAATGGCGTTGACTGCTCGGCGCTTGAAAAAGGTTTAGCTAATGCAGATCAAATGTTAGCTGAACAAAAAGCAAATTTTGAACAATTAAATAATCGCAGAAATGAAGTCTATTCTAAAATTGGAATTATCGAAAGTGATGTAAATGCAGAAATAGGACGTATCAGCGCTCAACTTTATGAAAATGTTGACCGTGCCAAATCACAGCTTCGATATACGGAAGAAGCTTACAACCAAAATAATAGTCGATTATTTGAAATCAGAAATTCATTGATTCCAGCACTCATCAACGAAAATAATCAACGCATGAATGAACGTAACACAGCACAAACACAAATTGCACAAGGTCGCCAAGGTGTTGACCAATTCACGCGTGATCTTACGAAATTTAAATTAGCAAACGATTGGGATAAAAAAGCAGCCGATGTTGATGCGAAATTACATCAATTGACAGCAGATCAAAAAACTTTGTCAGACGCACAAAGTTTAAAATTAACATCAGAGAAAAAATTGGCTCAAGGTTTTGCAACCGAAGCCGACATGAAAAAACGAATCACCGAATTGAATGCTCGCGTGGCTGTTTTAAATCAACGTGCCGATCAGTTAAACGTTGGTCTTAAAAATTTACCGGCCG
The DNA here is from genome assembly GCA_043728555.1 of Pseudobdellovibrionaceae bacterium. Taxonomy (GTDB): domain Bacteria; phylum Bdellovibrionota; class Bdellovibrionia; order Bdellovibrionales; family Bdellovibrionaceae; genus Pseudobdellovibrio. The sequence continues at coordinate 3,508 of JAYTMM010000283.1, read as the reverse complement.
AGCGTGCACCGATCGACGCCAAAATTTCTGCACAACAAAACGAATTAGATACGCGAAAACAAGCATTTTTAAACGGTTTTTAAGACGTATTATAACATCAGGGTCAGTTTTAAATCTTTGAAACTGACCTCCTTTTTAAAAACTTTTTCTTCGACCGGATAAATTACACCCAAAATAATTTTTTCAGAATTTTGAATTTGATTCATTTCTTTTAAACAAATTGCATAAAAATTTAATTGATCAAAAGCTTTCTGTAAATATTCAGAACTTCCCGTTTTGTAATCCAAGATATACACAGTATTATCCACGATTCCCCAAGCATCAATTTGGCCTTGGATCATTTTATTTTGATGTTTCAAGCCAAATCCCCATTCAGCAAAACCATTTTTTAAAATTTCATTCAACGGAATTTCGGTCTGCGATAATAAATAATTTAAATACTTTTTATTTGTGTCATTCGTCATCGAATGAACTTCAGACAAACTATTGTATTTCAAAGCTTCAAAAAATTTGTGCAGATCAGTACCCGTTTTTGCTTTATTTAAATTTTCAATAAAATATTTTGAAATTTCGTTATTTTTATTTTTGCCAGCCGAAACTTTACCCGTCACCGATTCACTGATTGATTTTTGCTCGGTTAAAATCTGATAAGGCTCTGCAACAGTTAATTTTTCTTTCTGTGTTCGCTTTAAAATTTCAGGTACAGATTGATCAACCAAAGATTCAAATTTAAAATCGTCAGAACTTACGACAGAAACTTCGGGCCAGTTCGATTTGCCGAACCATGAATTTGTATATTTAATTTTTCTCTCTTCGGAAATCAAAGCGACACTTGTCATTGCGCGTGTCATTGCCACATACAGCAATCGTTCACTCTCTGCGATTTCACGTTCGTTAAACAGTTTTCGCTGAGCCTGCCCCCAATAACTGTTTTGAATTTGTGAATCTTCGGCAGAGAAAATTCCTAAGTTGTAAAATCCAGATGTTTCATCTTTTGAAAACGTCATCGATTTCACTGTCTGTGGTGGCGCTGAAAATCCTAAAATCAAAACGTGTTCGAACTGCAATCCTTTTGCATTATGAATCGTCATCAGACTGACTCGATCTGGCGATACCACGGGTTGCGCCTCGGAAAGGTTAGAGGCCAGATCTGATTGCAAGCTTGAAAATTGAAAACTCAGATATTCATTCAAATGAAATGTTTTATGATTCATTTGATCACGCAAACTTTGAATAAATTTCCAGATGTTGGCTTCTTTTTTACCGCTCGAATCTAAATACTGTGATGATTGCAACAGCCCCGATTTATTTATAAACTGAATTGCCGTTTGCAGTATTCCATTTTTTTTAAATTGTATTAAATATAAATTTAAATTGATCACGTCAGTGTGATCTGATTTTCGCAATTGAGCCCAAAGGTGGTTTTCAGCTTTTGACCCAGTTTTTAACTGCCGGAATTCGACGATTTCACCGTCTGTCATTTGAAACCACGGGCTGCGCAACAACTGAATCAAATTTTCATTATCAAATGGATTCACTAAGAATCGTAAAAACGAAACCAAATCCAAAATTTCACGACGATCATCAAAACCAGCGGCAACCATCAATTGTACAGGCACATTATATTTGTCTGCCGCAAGTGCCAGATTCATCAATACTGAATTTTTTTTGCTCAGTACGCAAATATCAGAGGCTTTCGCGCCCAATTTTAAAAGCTTTTGAATGTGATTGAGTGCAGATAAATTTTCATCCACGGCGCGAATAAAATAGCCGTCACAAAATGGACTTTCAGAAACAGCGTCAACAGTTTTTGGAATCATTGGTTCAAAAACTTTTGAAAAATCTGAAAAATACTGATTCATAAACTTCATAAGACTTGGGCGTGATCGGTAGTTTATGTTTAATCTGATATTTTCGTAGCTGATATTTTTATCACTGTTCGATTCAGCTTGTTTTTGCTTTGTCAAAAAAACTTCGGACCTTGCGCCGCGAAACAAATAAATACTTTGTTGTGGATCACCCACAATAAAGTGCGGCAATTCTGAAATAAATTGATTTAAAATATTCACTTGCACAGGTGATGTATCTTGAAATTCATCAATCATAAAATAATCATATTCAGATGAAAACTGTTTGGCAGCGTGGGGGTGCGAACGAATAATTTCCAAAGTTAATGTTTCCAGATCAGAAATCGTGATTTCATTTCTTTGTCTGCGCGATTCTTTAATGTTTTTAGAAAACTTTTGTAATAAATCTGAAAACAGCTGATTTATTTTATGATTTTCAAAAATATATTCATCTGTATCTAATTGGCATAAAATCGATTTATCATCTTTGAAATATTTCTGCATTTCTTCGTGCAGTTGCTCATCAAATGGTGGTTTGGTTGAAGAAAAACTTGGTTTTTTCTTTTTGTTTTCAAAAATATTTAATGCGGTAGCCAGATCATTATTTTTCAAAGCCTGACCAATTTGATTTAAATATGCAAAGTGTTCAGCCCAGCCTTTGCCTTCGGGCGTTGGCAGCTCAGTTAATGTTTCAATTAGTGCCAGAATTCGAACTATTTCTTTTTGTCTGAAATTTTTCAAATCCGTTTCGTTTAAAAATTGAATTTTCTCTTGTTCATTTAAAAATTCAAAACCTCGATCCAAATGTTCCAGTAAATCTTTGAAACTATAATGCTCAAGTAATTCAATAAAATGAGTTTCTGCTTTTAAAATCACTTTTAATTCTTTAAAATTTTGCTTTTTAATTTGTTGCTTATCTAAAACCTTAAAATCTGTCGAAAGGCCAATCAGTTCTTGGTATTGATTTAAAAATAAACCCAAAACGCCGTGGATTGTCGATATATGTACGAATGATTTTTTATTCATATATGCGAACAAATCACTGTCGTTGATTTTTAGGGCTTTTTTTAAAAGTCTTTCTTTAATTTCTTGCGTCGATTTTCGCGTAAAGGTAGTTAAAATGACTTTCGGATATTTATGATGAACAGCTTTGTATTTTTGTACAAAATCAACAAACGTCGAAATCAATTGGGTCGTCTTACCGGCACCGGCACCGGCTCGAATAAATTTATTTGGATACGAGAATTTTAATTCAGATGTGCGGCTCTGCATAAGCGCCTCCAGTCACATGAGTTACACAGGTCTATATCAATCGGCGACGGAGAAAATTTTGATTGCTGTAACTGCCCTAAAATATTTGCCAGTACATTTTTAAATTCAATCAGTAAATTTTTAAATCCAACAGAATCAAGGTTCATATTTTTTTTAATTTCAATGCTTGAATCAAACTTTTCATTACCAGCATTGATAAAACCTTTGCTGACTGTTAATTTCTGGTAAAAATAGTAAACTGCACCACGAATATTTTCAGCGCTGCCGGTTTCATCTGTAAGTGCCAATAAGTAAAATAACATTTGATATTCTTTTTCAGCCAACCACTTGTCAACATGGTACGTATGTGATGAATCTGTTCGTTTATAATCATAAATTAAATATTCTTT
>JAYTMM010000282.1:0-4466 GCA_043728555.1 Pseudobdellovibrionaceae bacterium | reverse complement strand
GAAACATTTTGCTTTGAACGTAAAATTTTTATTTCATTGGGAAACAAAAAAAACGCATCGACACCACGCAATTTTCGAATTAAATCTGATTTTGAAATTGTTTTTGTATTTTGATCTGCAATTTCAATCGATTTTAAATTTGATAAAATATCTTCGGAAATATTTTTTGTTTCAACAATGTCATATAATGAAATCACTTCGCGCGGAGAAACTTCGACCGCTGAAGAAAAAGTCATTTCGCCTTTTTTGGCAAAAACAGAAATAGAAACGAAAAATGTAAGAAAAAGAACCACTAACTTCACAAATTACCTCATGTTCACTGCTGTTTGCAGCATTTGATCTGATGTTTGTACAACTTTTGAATTCGTCTCATACGCGCGTTGGGCTGTGATCATATTCACCATTTCATCAACAATATTGACGTTGCTGGTTTCAAGTTCACCTTGAGAAATAAATCCTGTGCCTGATGTTCCCGGACGATTCGCGTTGGGCTGACCACTGGCTGCCGTTGGCATGTATAAATTTTTACCCGTATTTTTTAAACCTGCTGGATTAATAAATGTAGCTAAATCAATTTGACCCAATACTTGCGGAGTCGCATTCGCCTCTAAAATACAAGCGACTTCACCGGCAGGTTTAATTTCAACTGAAATTGCATTTTCAGGTATCGTAATATCAGGCACCAAAGAATTTCCGTTTTTATCAACGATTTTGCCTGACGCATCTTTTTTAAATGAACCGTCACGCGTGTAAGCAATTTCACCGTCTGGCGTGCGCACTTGAAAAAATCCGCCACCTTCGATATGCATGTCTAAAGGATTCTTCGTAATCGCAACAGAACCCAAAGAAAAATCTTTTTGTACTGATGCTGTACGAACACCCAAACCTGTTTGCACACCTGTCGGCGTCACTGATTGCAAACCGCTGGCCTGACCAGGGTCTTTTAAATTATGATAAATCAAATCTTCAAATTCAGCGCGACCTTTTTTAAATCCGGTCGTGTTCACGTTGGCAATATTATTGGCGATCACATCCATATTGCTTTGTTGTGCGATCATTCCCGTAGCTGCTGTGTTTAAGCTTTTAATCATTTATTTCTCCTTATCGTCGAGTCTTACATCCGGCAAGCGTTACTTATACCTTAGTGCTGCCGACTTGATTTAATTTATCTGCCATTTCATCGTAAGTTTTCATCGCTTTTTGAGTTCCTTCAAAAACTCGCTGAGCCATAATCATATCTGTCATTTCATTAATGATATTAACGTTACTGGTTTCAATGAAACCTTGCTTCATGCTGGGATTTTTAACGGCAACGACTTGTGGAGCCATGTTCGGTTTAAAATCGTAATTATTATTTCCAACTTTTTGCAGCGATTCAGAATTAATAACATTTAATACGCTTAATTTTCCCATTTTTGTTTCGCCGTCAAAAACTTCACCGGCATCTGAAATATAAACTTGGTCTTTGCCTGAAAATTTCACTGTGCGCTGTTCAAGGCTTTCGGCGTCTGCATTTAAATTTACGCCTTCAGAGCTTTCTAATAAAACAGGATTTCCGTCTTTATTAACCAGCTGACCATTGCCATCGATTGTAAAATTACCTGCACGAGTCAGGCGAATGCCTTGCGGCGTTGAGACTTCAAAAAAACCTGGGCCGTCCAGTGCAACGTCTAATTTACCACCTGTGGTTTTAAGACTGCCTTGTTCAAAATTTGTATATGTTCCTGCTGAATCAACAAAACTTTTATCGCCACCATTGATATCATAAAAACTTTCAATAGATGCAGGCACACGCGGAACATTCATGACTTGTTGTTCTTTTTCAACGGCTGTCAGGTACTCGCCGAAAGTCTGTTGATCGCGTTTAAAACCCGTCGTGTTTACGTTCGCAATATTATTTGCAATCGTATCCATTTTTAATGTCTGCGCCATGGCTCCGCTAAGTGCGGTATAAATACCTTTTATGCTCATTGAGTTTTCTCCTAACAATACAATAAAGCAAATACAAAGCCATGGTGATGCCACTGATACTCATTCAGACATTGGTCTGGTTTTTATTTTCAGGACTATTGAAATGCAATGTATTTGCCGACAGCCTGTTTTTTCCCAGACCGAATGTGCGCGAACGCCTAGACCCGTCAGAGTTTTGTCGAATTTAAAAACCCAGACTGTCAAAAATGTCCACTCGACGTTAGGGTGTTTTTTCTGTGATAATAGATTGATGACTTCGCGGTATTTTTTATTATTTTTTACATTTATTTTTTTCACAGAATCTATATTTTCAATCACAGACATTGAAAATAAAAATGCGCCCGTAAAAATTCCGACATTAACATTGCGACAAAAATTAATGTTACTTGAACAAAAACAAAATGGGAAAACCGATCATTTTATTTTTGATTTACCAGTGACGTACAATAAAAAAGTCAGTTTTTGGATTTCGTATTTTCAAGGCCGCGGAAAAAACTTTTTTCGTGATTGGCTTGAAAAAGCTTCGAAATATATGCCGCAAATTCAAAATGATTTAAAAAATGCAGGCCTTCCGATGGATTTGGCCTATATGGTGATGATCGAAAGTGGTTTTTCTGCGACCGCAAAAAGCACCGCAGATGCTGTTGGACCTTGGCAATTTATTTCAGCTACCGGGCGCAGTTACGGCCTCAGACAAACCTATTGGGTTGATGAGCGTCGTGATTTATCAAAAAGCACACAAGCCGCAATTAAATATTTAAAAGATCTGCACCAAGAATTTGGTTCTTGGTATTTGGTCGCTGCCAGTTACAACATGGGCGAAAATGGTTTGCGAAAACAAATCAAACGTCACGGCACCAAAGATTATTGGGAATTGGTCCGACGAAATGCGCTGCCACAAGAAACCCAAGATTATGTTCCAAAAATTTTAGCCGCGATGATGATTTCAAAAGCTCCGAATTTATATGGCTTTAGAAATTTAGACGCCCATTATCCGTTGGCCAAAGAAAATATATTTGCTCCGGCAGGAACTGATTTAGATCTGTTGGCAGATCACTTAAGTGTCACAAGAAAATCATTAAAAGACATGAATGCTGAAATTATTTTGGGATATATTCCAAAAACGACTGCCGGCCACGAAATTCGTATACCCAAGGGTTCACAAGCCAGCGTCGAACAGTTTTTTCGTGAACAAAATAAAAAATTCGATTATAACTAAGTCTATGTTGATCGTACAAAAGTACGGCGGAGCCACTCTTGCAACGCCAGAAAAAATTAAACAAGTGGCCGCAAGAATTTCTGATTTAAAAAAATCTGGAAAAAATATTGTCGCCGTCGTCAGCGCCATGGGGCAAACGACAAATCAGTTGATACAACTGGCGCATGAAGTTTCAGAAAACCCGTCACTGCGCGAACTGGATATGCTGTTGTCTGTTGGTGAACGCACCAGTATGGCTTTATTAACAATGGCCTTGAATGATTTAAATTGCCCTGCGATCAGTTTTACCGGCAGCCAAGCCGGAATTTTCACAGATGAATCACACATCAACGCAAATATTATTGACGTCAAAGCGCACCGAGTTTCAGAAGCCTTGGCAAAAAATCAAGTCGTCATCCTTGCGGGGTTTCAAGGCGTCAGCCCCATCACAAAAGAAATTACAACATTAGGTCGCGGTGGTTCAGATACCACAGCTGTTGCGATGGCTGCGTACTTAAATGCCAATCACTGTGAAATTTTAAAAGATGTCGATCATATTTTTTCGGCTGATCCAAAATTAATTTCAGAAGCAAATCCCATTACAAATTTAAATTATGATCAGCTTTTAGAAATGACTTTTTGGGGTGCCAAAGTTTTGCATCACAAATCTGTCGAGATGGCAAAAAATAAGAATGTCAAATTGTACGTGGGCCCCGCCGATGAGAAAAAAATCCTTGGTGATTCTGCGGGAACATGGATTTCGTCAGATCACACTGCAAATCACACCTTTAAAAAAAATATTCCGCTGGCTGTGAATTCACACGTAAAAGTTTTAGAAATTGAAATGCCCGAAGATCTGTTTTTCGCCGATCTAATCAAAAATCAAATTGGGTTTCCGCAAATTTTAAAAACCGCAAATAATAAATTATTAATTTCTGGGCCTGCAGAAATTTTATCAGCGATTGAAAAAACGTATTCGATTAAAAATTTAAATCTTTGTAGCGTCAGCCTGACGATGTCTGAATCATTGACTGATGAAATAAAAAATCAAATTCTACAAAAATTTAAATCTGAAAATATTGACATCATTGACCAAATCAAAAGTTCGCAGACATTAACGTTGATTTTAAATATGGCTTATAAAAATCAAGCCGTACAAATTCTGCACGGCTTGATTTAGCTTAAATAAATTTTATAATTACTTTGGCGTTGCTGCAGCCGGAGCAGTTATCGTCATCAATGTATGATATTGGTCGTTATATTGATTATTAATCATTTTAAAAATATCCGCATTTTT
>JAYTMM010000281.1:0-7221 GCA_043728555.1 Pseudobdellovibrionaceae bacterium | reverse complement strand
AATTTTCAGTAAATATTTTTAATAAACATTCAAACTAAAAAAACAATAACAACAAAGGAATACCAATGAAAAAAATTATTTTAGCATCAATCATAGCATTATCGTTTTCTGCTTTTGCACAAACTGAGACTCCCGCAACTCCCTCTTCTGACTCTAGCGCTGAAGGTGCTTTTAAAAAAACAGACGAGAAAATAGATCTAAAAACAGAAAAAAACAAAGCTCACAAAGCTGGTAAAAAACATCATGGCAAAAAACATCACGCAAAAAAACATAAAAAAGTAAACCCATAATTTACAGAGTAATACATGCAGCAGTTTCATGATTTGTTAAAACACGTTTTAGAATCTGGCACTTTTAAATCAGATCGCACAGGCACGGGCACACAAAGTGTTTTCGGTTACCAAATGCGATTTAATTTAGAAAATGGATTTCCGTTATTAACAACAAAGAAGCTGCACACGCGTTCAATTTTTCATGAATTATTATGGTTCTTAAAAGGCGAAACAAACACTCAGTACCTGAAAGAAAATAAAGTCACCATTTGGGATGAATGGGCTGACGAAAACGGCGAACTGGGCCCAGTGTATGGCAAACAATGGCGTTCATGGGAAGCCGCCGACGGAAAAACTGTCGATCAAATTACAAACGTCATCGAACAAATTAAATCAAATCCCGATTCGCGACGACTTTTGGTTGTCGCCTTTAACCCCGGTGAAATTGAAAAAATGGCGTTACCACCATGTCATGCTTTTTTTCAGTTTTATGTGGCTAACGGAAAATTATCTTGTCAGCTTTATCAACGAAGTGCCGATATTTTTTTAGGTGTTCCGTTTAATATCGCAAGTTATGCGCTGTTGACTCATATGATCGCACAAGTTTGCAACCTAAAAGTCGGTGAATTTATTCACACACTGGGCGACGCACACATTTATTCAAATCACATGGATCAAGTACAATTGTTATTATCGCGCGAAACAAAAAAATTGCCTCAGTTAAAATTAAATCCAAATATTAACAATATTTTTGATTTCAAATTTGATGATATCGAAATTTTAAATTATGAATCACACCCCGCTATTAAGGCCGAGGTTGCTGTTTGATTCTGTCGCAGATCGTGGCCTTCAGTGAAAACAAAGCCATCGGTCGTGACAATAAATTATTATGGCATTACCCCGAAGACCTGAAATATTTCAAAGAAAAAACATCCGGTAAAATTTTGATCATGGGTCGAAAAACTTTTGATTCACTGGGAAAACCCTTACCCAAAAGATTTCACATCGTAATTTCACGCACACAAAAAAAATCTGATTTTAAGCCTGGCTTTGAGAGTGTTACTTATGTTCAAACAATTTCTGAAGCCTATTCGGCAGCCGAAAAATTAATTGAACAGAATTTATGGCCCAAAGAAGTTATGATTTGTGGCGGCTCTGAAATTTACAAACAAACTGTGAATGATTGCCATTTTTTATTTTTGACTCGCATCCCTGGCCAATTTGAAGCCGATGCTTTTTATGATTTGGATTTTACAACCCACTTTACGAAAACTCATTCAACAAAAAGCGAATCAGCGCCTGATTTAATTTATGAAATTTGGTCAAAGAATCTGATCACTACGAAATAAGTCTCAAACTGCAACCAAATACATCCGGTCCAGTTCCAAAATGTACTTTTGACATAAAAAATTATGAACTCTAATTTAAATATCACACAAAGGAGTTCTAGATGAAAAAAATAATTTTAATGTGCTCAATGCTTTTAACAATACGCGGTGTTGCTGAAGAAAAAATACAGTTTAATTTTTTAAATGAAGAAATCATAAAAATTGCTGAGTTGTATACAAAAGCCACTGGAACTAAATTTGTTATTGATTCAACAGTTCGCGGTAAAATCACAATTCTGAATTCAAATCCAATTTCAACGAATGAAGCCTATAATCAATTTTCGGAAGGTCTTAAATTAAATGGTTTTGCAATTGTTAAAAAAGATGATTATTCAACAATTCGAAATGCCAGATCAGCGCAACGTGACGGTGTTGAAATCAGTAATACTTTGCCTGCATTACGTCCTGAAAGAATGGCGACTTGGATCGTGACCCTAAAAAATATCTCGGCTGACGAAGTTCACCATCGACTCGGGCGTATGATGACATCAATGTACGGTGAAATTGAATCTGTACCTAGCAAAAATCAAATTATTTTGACAGATTTTACCTCTAGCTTGGACCGCATGGGTGCGATAATTAAAGAAATTGATCAACCCGCTGATCAGAAGCTTGCGAAAATTATTGAACAAAATAAATTTAATGAAAAAAAGAAAATAGAAGCTTCTGCTAAAAAGAAAACAGACGAAGAAAAGTAATCCCAGTTTTATCGTCAAACTTTTAGACACAAAATAACGAACATACATTTAAATATTATGATTCATGTCTCCGATATATTCTATATAACGGAGACATGATCATGCAAAACCAATCGCAAAACACACCACCACAAAATGCCAAAGATCTTGAAGATATCAAAGCCAAGCGTTTCCTGACGCAGGAATTGGCGCAGATTGAAGTGTTCGGTCGTATCGGAAAAATATTTTGCAAGATGGGTAACTTGTCTGTGTCTGGTGCTTTTTTCGAGGTGATTAGTTCGAATTACATGCCCAAACATGGCGACCTTGTCCGCTTGACTGTTAATTTGCGTTCTATCAAAAAAGTTCACACTATCGACGCTGAAGTGATTTGGTGCAAAGGCTTGGGTATCGGTCTGCAATTTATGTCCACTGAACAATTTCGAAAAAAATTAAGCGAAAAATCTTTAAATACAAATATGGCTTAGATATTCCATTCCGGAATGTTCGCAATTTTGTTTACGCCACCTTAGTCTAGGTTTTTATAACTCGCTGTTTATTCTTCATATTCAATTTGGTTCCGATTTGGGTTCGTTGTTAGCATTTATGCCAGACGAACCCACGGAAGGGCCATCCATGAAAAAAATTACGAAAAATCTAATGTTACTTGCTGCACTTAGTTTTTTAATCACGACAGGATCACAAAACTTACAATCAACAAACCAACATTCATACTGGATGAAAATTTCTGCGCACGACAAATTTGAGCGATCAATTTTAGCCAATGATGGTATCGCGATTGAAATAGTACAGGACAATTACGTGATCGCCTACGGCGGCGATCGTGAATTAAATAAAATGAAAAATCGTGGACTACTTTTGGCGTCTTCGGATCTGCAAATTGAAAATAATTACAGAAGAAATCTAATCAATGCCAAAGATTTCCCGTCAAAAGATTCTGCTTATCACAATTATCAAGAATTAAGCGAAGCACTGAAAGATTTAACGGCCAAAAATTCTGATCTGGTAAAAATGACATCGATCGCGCAAACAACAGAAAAACGCGACATGTGGGCTCTGGAAATTACGAATGACCCAAACAATGCCTCGCAAAAACCCGCCATTATATTTATGGGTGGTCATCATGCACGTGAACATTTATCCGTCGAAATGCCTCTGATGTGGGCCCAGTATTTAATTACACAATTTCGCGCTGGCAATTCACGCGTTGTGAATTTATTAAATTCACGAGTGATCCATATTATTCCAACGGTGAATCCTGACGGTATGGAATACGACATTGCTTCAACAAATTATCAAATGTGGAGAAAAAATCGTTCAAAAAATTCTGATGGAACTTACGGCGTCGATTTAAATCGTAATTATGGTTACCAGTGGGGAACTGGTGGATCATCAAGTAATACCAGCGACGATACTTACAAAGGCACACAGCCGTTCTCTGAAATCGAATCCACGGCCATTAAAAATTATGTCGAAGCTCATTCGAATATTACAATTTTATTAACTTACCATTCATTTTCAAAATTGATTTTATATCCATGGGGACATAAATACGCGAATCTTGAAATCACCAAAGATTTTGCTGTTCACAAGACGATGGCGGAAAAAATGGCGACATGGAATGGTTATACTCCAGAACAAAGTTCGGCATTGTATATTGCCAGCGGCGATACTACTGATTGGTCTTATGGAGCTCACAAAATTATTTCATTTACATTTGAACTTGATCCGGCAAATTCAGGTTTTGGCGGCGGCGGATTTTATCCTGGGACCGCGCAAATTCAGCCTTCATTTGATAAAAATATTGAACCCATGATGTATTTGTCAGAGTACGCAGATAATCCGTACCGTGTGTTGAATGTAGGGATTGGTCCGATCAATCCCTAATTTTTAAATATTATTTAAAACTACATGGCACTAATCATTGATTCGACAAAGTTACGTGCCGAATTAAAATACAGACCCACACCAAATAAAATCAAAGATGCAGCCAGTTTAGAAAAGAATGGCACGTTGGATCCCAGATAAGATTTTGTAAACATCATCCACAATTTCTTATCTAGGCGCTGAGCACGTCTTTTTTCTTCTCGCGATAATACCGTTGAAGCTTGGAAAGCTAATATAAATAACGATCCCAAAATTAAAATCATTTCAAGCGGCCAAGCGACAAAAATGTATCCGATCAAAAACTGAATGTATTTAAATATTCCGAATGGATGTTTTAATATATTTTTACTTTCTTGGTACAATAAACTTGTAGCTAATTCTTTTTTGAAATCCTTAATCTTTTCAGCATCACCCATCGATTGAATTTGTTTTAAATACGACCGTTGAACAGTTTGTAAATCTAAACCAGACAATGAACTGTATTGTGTCCATTTATACAAAGTATCGATCTGTTCAGCTGTGGGCTGATTCAGTTTCTGACCAAACCCTAATGACATTTTAGCCAGCTTGGCTCCGTAAATTTTATATTTTTCAGGTTGATTCATTTTTAATATTGATTTGTCCAAAGCCATTAAATGCTTGGCAGTTAAGTCCATCGGATAATTTAATTCATGCAAAAAATAAGCACACCAGAACAAATCGACTTTACGTTTTTCTGTGTAGCTGGAATAAAACAGCGCTGTCGATTGGCCTACCAGAATATCGTGCAATTTATCGAATTGATCTGATTGAATAGTTAGATTCATCTGATTCGCTTTTTTTATAGCTTGGCTTAAGCCATAAAAATTCATTTGCATTTTAGATCGCTGAGCCGGATCTACAGCCAGTCTAAAATTATTTTTAAGTTGATTCGCATAGAGTAAAACTGAATTTGTTAGATTTTGAAACTGAAAATATTGACGCTGTTCAGTTTTAATATCTTGATAAATAACTTTCTTTTCAATTTTTAAAAAAATTAGATCTAAATCTAAATCAGCATTTTTGAAAGTTTCAATCTGAAATTTCTTAAGCGCCGCCTGCGCTGATTTAAAGTAATACAACTCATCAAACTTTTCATATTTAACATGAATTGCTTCCGGCGGCCGATTCGTTTTTATCAATGCTTTCACATGAACACAGCAGAATATGATAACTAAAATAAAATAGATTTTTTTGACCATGGTTTGCATGGAACAAGTTTTAATTCATTTTTTAACTAATGAACACCATAGATTTTTCAGGCTGTAATTTGTAGTGTCTAAGGTTTTGACAGTGACACTTTTGCGCCACCGAAAAGAATTCAAACAGTCTATGCAGGCCTAAATGAATCTGATGCTGAACAGCCGTATCGCGATTTTGCAGATATATTTATATATGAAGTTTTTAAATTTAATTTTTAAATTTATCGCGACCATCGGCTTTGTGAGCGCCAGTGCCTTATCTGCTGAATCCTGCTTTCGCGATCACCTTCATGAGGCTATTGCTTTGAATACCCAACGTCGCCCAATATATTCACAGTTGTCGGGCGGCAAATCAGAAATTATTTCTAATCAATTAATTCGTATGGAGAAAACTTCATTATTACTAACTTATTTACCGATGAATAATTTTGATAACAAGCTGGCTGACTTCAAAAAATATAATATCGATGTCACTTGCGACGCTTTTGTATCTATGAAAACAGTCACCGTTTTTAATTCAATATTTTTAACAGGTTTACCAAATGCTGATGCGACAACTGTGAATAGCGATCTAATTATTTCTGAACTTGAAGGCCCCCTCAGCACCCAAGATACTGTGCTTTTAAAGAATGTGCTTCTTAATATAATACAAGGTTTAAAAGTCGAACCCAGATTAAACTGCATGACTACACATGTTCTGGATTCGATGGCACGAATAGCCAGCCTGTATCCACATTGGATAAGTCAAATCACATCTAGAGACGACCAGATCAAATTTAAAAAAATTATTTCAAGCTTGTTAACCAATCATTTACGTTCAATCAAATACACAGCGCAACTGGATCAAAAAGCACGTCCTCTGCAATTGGCCGGGTTACCGATTATTTGCCAAGACGTCCCCGTTATTCAGTACGAACAATAATCGTCTCATATCAAGATTTTAGACATTTTTTTTGTTCGCTCAGCCTTATATTCGCTTTGATATGGCTTAGATCGTGCTCTTAATAAAATATATGAAGTACATTATAATTTTATTACTATCTGTTGTTTGCACACAAAGCTTTTCAAATACGCTTGAAAAATGTTTATCCAGCACCTCAGAAAACGTTAAAACCTGTGCTGATAAAAATATTAAAAATTTAACTTTGAATAATTGCTTTGCAGAAGCTGAAAAAATTAAATCTGATTTATCCAAAGAAAATTTAAAACAATTTTGCTTTTACCAAGTATCTGAATTTCCGACGGTATCGACATGTCTGAACGCGTCTGAAAAAATGGCTCTAGCAATAAATCATGACGAGGCTGTCTTTGAATGTGTTCGTCAATTTCAAGAACGTTTAACTGAAAATCAATGTCGAAAGATTTCTGAAAAATTAAAATATGCAGACAAAGCCAAACATCTGAACCGATTGTGTGACCAACTATAAAATTGTATTTATTGGTACAACCAGTGGCGTCCCAGCTGGAAAGAATTTTTTCTGTCGTAATTGTGTTAATCGCAAATGTGGATTATAAGAACGCATTTTACGAATACTGCCGCTGTAAATTTTTAGAATTTCATTGTGATTCTTGGCTGCTGGTAAATACACATTCTGAACTTGGGCCGGCACTGCAGGTATCAGGCTTTGACCAAATAATATTTTTGCATTTCGCTCGACCTCTAAAGCAGCTAAAAAGCAGGAATAAAAATTCTCCGAAGCAAAACCCCAACTGTTCGTTTTTTCAGTTGAATCAATGAGTTCAGAAATCTGATCAG
>JAYTMM010000280.1:0-2108 GCA_043728555.1 Pseudobdellovibrionaceae bacterium | reverse complement strand
ATTCGACCTTTTAAATCAGATCCTAAGGATTTCGAAAATCGCGAATCTGATCCATGTAATTTTAATAAAACTTGTGCTAAAATAAAATAGGCAGCTCCGCAAAATAAAAGATTCAAGCCGTATAAAATCATCGGATTTTGACTGAAATGATTTTCACCCATCCAGCCCGTTGAGAATGGCAATAGCGACAGCCAAAATAAAAGGTGCAAATTAGCCCACAAAATTTTGCCATTTATTTTTTCTACAGAATGAAACATGTGATGGTGATTGTTCCAATAAATTCCGACGTATAAAAAACTTAAAGCATAGCTTATAAAAATGGGCCAAAGATTAAAAAGATCTGGCCAATTGTCTGAATGTGGAATTTTAATTTCTAAAACCATCACTGTGATAATGATGGCAATGACTCCGTCGCTGAAAGCTTCAATTCGATTTTTAGTCATGAATCCTTTATACTTAAGTCGAGATTTGTAACAATATTATTACATAATTAAATCACTGTTGTAAAATAAAAATATGTTTAAATATATGTCTTTTGTAATGGTGTTCATTTGTTTTTCTTGTCAGCATTCAATACTGCAATCTCAGCGTGATATCGCTGGTCACAAAAGCGAAAAAGCCGAAAAAAAATATTTTTTAAATGTAACGACAGAGCAGCGCGCAGAAAATTTGGCCAAGGCTCAAATTTTTTTGCCAGAATCTGATATTTCAAAAATCAATCAGGTTGATATTGTTAAAGATTATTTGAAAAAAAATTGTAATTCAGATTTCAATTACAAAGACGATAAAGGCATTCATTGGCCCACAGAAACTTGTACGTATGTTCCTGATACAGAAAACAAATTGGGCGGAGGCTCGCCAAAATTTTTATGTGAATTCTCTGATATTTCAAAAAAAGACGGCAAGGTGGTTAAGACCGTAAAATACACCGACAATAATTTTGTCATGTATTCAGGCGAAGTTCCGGATGTTATTTTTTCGACGAATATTGCAAAACTATTGGGATTCCCGGTTATTTATTACTGTCCAGTGCATGTAATCTGTAAGAATTGCCCCTCGGCAAATCCGTGGCGAAATCAACGAGCTTCTGCATTGCCAGTAACAGATTCAAACATTGAATTTGATTACGCCATGACCAAAGAAAAATCTGAGTTTAATTTAATTTCTGAACCATCATCAAGAAGTGCTCAAGGTGTTTCTTGGGATGAGATCCGAAATGTTCAGGCTGAAACAGAAACTGAAAAACGCAAGATGAAAATAGATCGTGAAGTTTGGATGTTGTGGGTGCATTTTATTCAAATGACGGATGCACACGGA
Source organism: Pseudobdellovibrionaceae bacterium (assembly GCA_043728555.1). Classification (GTDB taxonomy): domain Bacteria; phylum Bdellovibrionota; class Bdellovibrionia; order Bdellovibrionales; family Bdellovibrionaceae; genus Pseudobdellovibrio. The sequence goes on along the minus strand of JAYTMM010000280.1, from coordinate 791 downwards.
GGTAATCAACATTTGGCTTGTCAGGAAGCCGTTGAAACAAGTGAAGCTGTCTATCAATGCAAAAAAACATTTTTATTTACAAATGATTATGGTTTTTCAATGGGGAACGGTTTTAATTTAATTCAGTGGGAAGAACAGCCAACGCTCCGACCGTTAAGCCATAAAAGCTGTGCAGGCGTTTTGTCAAAAAAGAATTTTGGAGTTCCAGCAAGACCAGCTATGAGTGGTTTAGTTTTAGATTCAAATATTAGCGAAGAAGCAAAAAATATTTTCTTAGATCGAATTTTAAAAATTACAGATGATCAATGGCAGACTGTTTTTCAATTGTCAAAAGCTGAAAAATTTGGTCGAAGAGCTTTCTATCAATTTCAAGACATATTGAAAACAAAACTGACGGCATTACAAAATATGAAATGCGATTCGTTTGACAGTCAAAAAACTGTCTTGGGAAATAATAAATAATAAATAATTAGGATAAGTGAATTAAATTAAACGTCTTCAAAATCTTCTAAAAATCTCCACTGACCTTCGGGTAATTTTCCTAATTTGAGGCGACCCACTCGAACACGTTTTAATCCATGAATAGAAAGACCTACTTGTTCGCACATTTTTCGGATTTGGCGTTTTTTACCTTCGCGTAAAATAAACCGCAATTGATCATCGTTGATCCAATCAACAACAGCGGGTTTTAATTGTTCGCCATCAATTTCAAGACCGTGATTTAATAATTGTAATTGTTCATCCGGAAAATTTTTAGCAGCCGATGATTGGCCGCGGTACTGAACGCGAAC
>JAYTMM010000279.1:0-10225 GCA_043728555.1 Pseudobdellovibrionaceae bacterium | reverse complement strand
CAATGAAACAAATTTTTATCAAACCGATTCAAAATCAGTTTCATTATCGCTGTATTTTTTAGAAAAATTTGCGCTTGAATTTTCTTATGCAGATCAGTTTTATGAATCCCAAGAATCCGATTCAACATCCACACGCACCGTACAACAATCATCAAAAATTTATGGCACTGATTTGATTTATGTCATAACTGATCAGCACAGTTTATTCCAGCCGTACCTTAAAATCGGCGGGGCCTATATCGCTAAGAAAAAACAAGTTAAATATGTGAATGCGGATGTGATTAACATTCCCACCAAAGACGGCTTGGCTCCCAGCTACGGCATCGGTTTAAAATATAAATTATCAGAAAAATTTTCAGTCAAAGTCGGTTATGATTTATGGAAAACACCACTGGATGACGGTACAACATCTGACGATGCGTCGTTCAAAGTCGGCCTGTCGTGGTATCTGTAATTTATGAAAAAAATATTTTTGCTTTGTTCAGTTTTTTTTATGTCCAGTTGCCAAATTGGGTATTACATCAGTTCAGCGCACAACCAATTCAGCATGATGAACACACGTGTTTCAATCACCGAAGCTTTTCAAAGCCCTAACCTGAATGAATCACAAAAAAATAAAATATTGTTATCGCAAAAAGCACGCGTATTCGCATTCGAGCGGCTCAAGCTAAAAAAAACTGAAAATTATAATTCATTTATTGATTTAAAACGCCCGTATGTCACATGGGTTGTGCACGCTGCAGAAAAATGGCAAATGAAAAATTACGAATGGAAATACCCCATCATTGGCGCCATGCCGTACAAAGGTTTTTTCAACGAAACCGAAGCCAAAGCCGAAGCGGATGAATTGTTAAAAAATGGTTTTGATACGTACGTTCGCGGCGTTTCAGCCTATTCAACATTGGGCTGGTTCACTGATTCATTATTGTCATCGATGTTACGATACAAAGATCACGATTTAGTAAACACAATTATCCACGAAATTACCCACACCACAATTTATGTGAAAAACAATTCTGATTTCAATGAACGCTTGGCCGTATTTATCGGCGGCAAGGGCAGCGAAATGTTTTACAAGGAACTTGAAGGTGAAAATTCACCGACATTAAAATTAATTTCTGACGAAAACGAAGACGACAAATTATTTTCTGAATTCATCACCAAAGAATTAAAAGAACTTGAAAAATGGTACATCGACAACCCGCAAGTTGCTACCGCCAAAGATGAAACTGCACGAACTGCGCGTTTAAATTTGATTCACACGAATTTCGAAACTCAGTTGGCTCCCCGGCTAAAAACAAACAGCTATCAAAAATTCACCAAAGAAAAAATGAACAACGCCCGCATGGGTTTATACAAAACCTATATGCAAGGCTTGAACGATTTCGAAGATGCATACAAGCGCCACGGCAGTGATTTATTAAAATTTATTGATGTGATTAAGCAGCTTGAAGATTCTAAAGATCCTGAACGGGATTTAAGGGTGATTTAATTATTTTTCTGCATTATCTCAGAATAGTACAACTAAAATAAATTATATTTTAGTTGCCATTAGAATATTCCGAACAAATAACTATGTCTGATATATATAATTTTTTCCATTTTTTTCCATTTTATTTCTGCGCAATTGCAATTTACTTAGCTTTTATATTTTTTATTTTTACTGAAAAATTTGAGAGCAAAAAGCTCTCTAAGATTTCGACTTGCGCAGCATTAGCCTCGTCAATTTTAATTATATACTTAGCTCAAAACAAAGAATTCTATTTATTTTTAATATCAGTTTGTATAATCCTCATATCTGCCCGTGCAATTATGTTAAACGGTGATCAGAAATTACTGGCTAAGTTTTTTACTACAGTATTTACAATTATATTTGCGATAGGGATGTCTGCGTTCTTTAGCTTAAATAAAAGTATCGCAGATTTTAAGTCTCAAGAAAAACAAGAAGATATCGTTACTCAACTAAACAATAAAGCTTTGAAGAATTATAAAGAACGAAAAATCGCTAATCTAAATGAAAAAACTCCTCGAGACGATAAACCTGAAATTCACGATATATTAAATGTTTTTATATCTGAATATTTATTTTTATCTTTACTGTCGTTGTCAGTAGTAGGCTCGATAATCTCTGTTGCTTACGCATGGCTAAATAAAGAGTACAGACGGTTTAACGATAGATATGTTGAATATACTAGTAAATACATAGCTCTGTGTTCTAAAAAACCTCAATCATTGAGCGATCAAGAAAATATAACATTGCAAATAAATGAGCTCAAACACAAGCTATTTTTCCTACTTAGCGAAGAATATACAATGTTCTTTCAAATGAACATTGCTTACTCAGAAGTAAAATTTAAATATCTTTTTCAACCTTATTTTTATATTTTAAATATCTGTTATGCATTTGGTTTAGATTTATATATTGATAGTTGGTACAAAGCTTTTGAAAATATCGTCAAATTTGATCCTAAAGAAACTAAAAAATATGGCGATCTATTCAATAAACTCAATGAAATTTCAGATTTGACAAAACACAGAGAGGAAAAAAATAAAGGTTTGAGAATTGGTGAATTTGAAACGTACTTAATTAAAATAGAAGATACATTAATCGAAGAAAAGAAATTAAGCGCTTAGACAAATTAACTCGCGCCAACAGTCCCTATTTCTCCTCAATAACCACCGGCTCAGTCACATCGCCAGACTTAACCTTATCCACGACAGGCTTGTCAGCCCCCCGCGCACCCAAAACCATAGATTTAAATTTGGTATTTAATTCTTGTTTCAAAAACAGGTATTCCAGAAATTTTTCTGGGCCTAATAACTTCTTCATTGAATCAAATTCATCCACTGACAATTGGTTCAATTGCGTCAACAACAGTCTGTTTTTTTTAATTAATTTATTTTGTTCGGCGACTGACATTTTTGTGTCGGCTTTTTTGGGATCGGTTTGTGTATTTTTGATTTGTTCAGATAATTCAGATTTTTTTTTGTTCAAAGATCTGTGGATATCGCCGAATTCTTTTTCTTGTTTGGCTGATAATTGTAATTCGTCGCTGATTTTCCAGATAAAAATGTCTTCGATTTGATTTTTTTTTGCGATTTCTGTATTCGCGCGGATTGAAATGGCGCACAGAAAAATTGATATGAAACTGATAAAATTTGACATGATTTATTAAAACCAGACGTCCTTGTCTAGTCAATGTTATACTCAGAAACCTATCTTACAGATCCTTCATCGCAGTCACTGCATCTAAGCCGTGCTGTTCGATTTGTTTATTTAAAATTTCAGCATACAGATCGCCATCGTTTTGTGACACCGCTGCAAGGTCTGACCAATCGGCCGGTGCTTGGGCTACTGAATTTAATATCTTTTGCTGATTTGCAGAGACCTGCTGATCATGCGTTTTTTGAAACAATCCTAAGCTGAAACCTCCAAGACCTAAAGATAAACTGGTGACGAATAGCATAAACGCGACTTTGAAAACTTTCTGTGGAGCCGGTCGCAATGACCGGCTGCGAGTTTCCAAAAATACCCACGTTTTTGTCCACTTTGTTTGATCTTTGATTTCGGTTTTTTCTACGGCTTGCATAATTTTGTCATGCATCTGATCGAAAAAATTGTCGTCCATCGGAAATTCAAACGGATCTTCTTTTTTTAATTTTTGTTCAATAAGAACTTCTTTGTTCGGCTTTATGCTTTTTTTATCTGTTTGTGTTGATTGTCGTGATGTCATTCTGCCTCCGCGTATTTTGTGTTAAGTTCTGTGAAGATTCCTCCGATCTCGGATGTCCAAGATCTGAGTTCGTGTTTCGTTTCAAAAGTTTCTTTTAATTTCATCAAAGCATGTCTGTAATTCGCCTTCGCCGTATCGTACGGACACTGCATGACTTCAGCGATTTCAGCAAAGCTCATGTCTTCATAGACCCGCAATACCAAAGCTGTTTTTTGCTTGAATGGCAAAAGATCCACTTCTTTTTGCAACATCTTGCCCACGGCTTGATGAACTAAATTTTTTTCTGCTGTGGCATCAATGCCGATTGAAACATCTTCGATGTCAGAAAATTGGTGACGATTTTCTCGTAATTTATTTTTGGCTGTGTTCACTGCGATTTGAAACAACCAACTTTTAAATGACGCTCGTCCCTCGAAAAGACTTAATTTTTCATAAGCCTTAATAAATGCTTCTTGCACAACGTCCTGTGCGCAATCTAAGTCTTTCATAAACCTCATACTCAAGCGTAGTAAACCTCTTTGATGCCGTTTCACGAGTTCTGAGAACGAAGCCCGCTGACCTTGCCTGACTTCTTCAATCAGTTCTAAATCAGTTTTTTCAGTTGTTGCTGAAATCTGATTTTCTTTGATTTCTCTTTTCATAGACACCCCTCTGTCTAAACTCGGTTAATTTATTTTACAAAAATTGTTTATTTTTTTTCGTTTCAGTTATTTTTTTCATGCTTTGAATTTTCAGAAGCACTCTGACCCCCGTTCAGTTGCTTTAACACCCTTGTGTATCTATTAAGCAATGTAGGGGCCAACTGGAACAGAGCCAAAATGACCTAAATATACGAATTTGTTTATGAATTTTAAATTTCTAATCTTAACTATTAGAAACTCTTATGAGATGTCGCTAAGTCAGATTTTTTTGTTTTAAAACGAAGTATCGCAAAAGATCTTCGCAAAAATTTTGAATTTTATTTTCGGACAATCGATTTAATTTTATAAATTCTATGCCTAAAACAGGGCCGCTATTTTTATTTTTTTTAATATATTTGATTACACCATGGCATAATACTTCGGCGCGTTTATGAATTTGAACTGCAAATTGAATTTCTTGATTCATTTTGAATTCTGGTAATTGCGGTTCGACTTCGACCCGTATACCTGACCACGAAATATTAATAATCCGAGCATTTAATTTGGGTGCTCGTTTAATATTTTGATAAACCAGACAACTTTGACGCCACTCCGATGGCAAATCAAAACGCGTGTCTTTACGTCTGCGCAGTTCATGAATACAAATTTCATCATTTAAATAAATACCTTTGGTGTCTTCAAAAATTTGGCTTTTAAAAAAATAAATTTTATTAATGATCTTGATGCAAAAACTGTATTTCTTTGTCAGATCAAATGAAGCTTTGTCCTGAGACAAATAGAATTTATTGGCCGCAAATTTATTATCTAGAAAACACGAGAAAGCTTGAACTTTGCCTTCTTCTACGGCTTGCAATTTAATTTTATCAGAAATGCAATTTTTTAATAACAACAATGAGTCTTCGTTTGATTGCGGATTAAAAAAATTAAAAATATCAGTTTTCATAAAAATTATAAATGACTTTGATGGTTACGCGGCTTGGGTGACTTTGTTCCTGCCGTTTTGCTTGCTTTGATACAAGGCCTTATCTGCACGATCATAAATCGATTCCCAACTGTCACCGTGGATTTTTGCTGAAACACCAATCGAAATTGTGACCGGTATTTTTTTTGTTTCGTAAACAAAAGCATGAGCTTCGATTGTAGCCCGAATACGCTCCGCAACTTCCATTGCGGTTTTGATCGGTGTCGCTTGTAAAATTAAAACAAATTCTTCGCCACCGTACCGTGAAAAATAATCATTTGATCTGACCAGTTTCGATTGCATCAGCTGACCTAATTCTTTCAGTACATAATCACCGCCAGGGTGACCGTGACCGTCATTAATTTTTTTAAAAAAATCAATATCGAATGTAATCACAGACAACGGCTCTGTTAATACGTCTGCACGTTTAATTGATTCAGGGCCCTTATCTAACAAGGCACCTTTATTGTAAGCGCCGGTTAGAGCGTCTTTGGATGCTTTATCAAAAATTTGCTGATTGGTGATCGATTCAACATTTCCTTTTTCTAGAAATTTAAAAATCACATTACCAGTTTTAATTTGATCATTGTTTGCCAGCCTGCGCGGAACCATCGGTGGCAAAGCCACGCCGTTAACTTGTGTTTTATTTGTCGAACCTAAATCTACAATTTGAACATCTGTCGCATTCACAATAAATTTTGCGTGCGAACGACTGAGCGAAGCATCTGTCACTGACATATCAATGCCGTCAGCGCGACCAATTGTCATATCGGGTTTTGTAATTAACCACTGTTTGCCGACGTAACCTGGTGGGCCCACAAGAATAACAACAGCTGGTGGCGCATCGTCGGCGGCACGCAACTTTCCTTTAAAAGTATCACTGGCAACTATACTGGTTTTATCAGCTGAATCAGACATGCAATTATTATGAATCAAGTTTTTTTTTCAGACAACACAACTGATCGTTTAACAAGACTGGCCGAAGGGCCAGCATGAATATTTTGAAAAATAATCTGAACATCAGGCCACGACCACGTCTTCTTCGATGCGATGAAAGCCACGCCATTCTTTCAATCGACCATGAGGTTCAGTGTCAATGTCAGAATAATCAAACATAACATACGTTAATTTTGTAATTCGTCCCAGCGATGTCACATCCAACGACGTTAACTCAGTCCAAGTTCCAGTATTAAAATATTCTTTACGAGAACCCCATTTTTTATACTCATAAACATGCGTATGACCAAATACGACAGAATGAATTCGATCATCACTTAAAATTTTCTTAGCTGATATACTTAAATCTGGAAAAATCGCACTGTTCACAAATATTTTAAATAATTTTTTCAGTGTCCATTTATATCTGGGATCATTTGCAAATAAAATCGAATACAAATATTTAAAAAGTAATCCAAAAGCTTTCAACAGCATTTTGGGTTCGTTAAACAATGCCCATTTCAACATCGCATCGAAGGGTCTGATTTTATCGACGTGGGGGTATTTTTCTTTCACTTTTAAAACTAATTCAATAAAAAAATGTGATCCAAAAGGTAAGTTTAAAATTGGTTCAGGTAAACCCTGCTTTAAAAAAAATTTTCGGGGATCCACACGATTCGCAGCTTCGTGCATATGACCATGTTCGATATGAATCCCATCAACAAAATAAATAATATTTTTATACTGTAACGGCAGGCCCACAATTTGATCCAGGTAATCACGACACCCTTGAAACATCATCGATTGATCGTGATTTCCAATTACGTACGTAATTTTACGAAACGGTTGCGATAAAAAATCACCCATCGCTTTGAAAACTTGCAAATGACCATTCACAATTGTCTTTAAGACTTCAATCGAAATCGATTCTGTGATCGAAGTTAAAAAATGCCCTCTGTAATCGACTTGTAAAAAATTAAGAAAATCACCGTTAAAAATAATTTCAACATCAGATTCACGAAAAGCGCCACTTGAATAATACTGAATAAATTCGACCAACTTATCAGAAAAATAAAATTCTTCTAAAGTATTCATACTGCCGTCAGCCAATAAACGACCTCGACCTAAATGAAGATCGCTGAGAATCAGTTTTATTTTTTTGGTGGGCCTTCGTATTTCATCAGACATTTTATAAACCGATCACAAAAGTGGCTAATCGACTTTTTTCAAAGGCATTTTATTTTCATCTTGCAGCTCTAAATTAGCCATTGCTAAGCGCAAAGCACGCGTTGTGCGCTTGAATGAATCTTGATTTGTATCCAAGACCTTATTTAAATCGACGCACTTTTGACGATAGCTTTCAACCTCAAGTTGAACCTGATCCATCTTTCGACGCAGATCTAAAATTTGCTCGTCTTTACTTTTAACTAAAGCATTTTTTTCTGCACGAATTAATTCCAAACGATTTTCCAGTTCACGTTCGCGAATTCTGATTTTTTTCATGTCAAACTTTAAACGCGAATCTAATTCGTCTATTTTCATTTGTGCTTTTTGCAGTTCATTATCTTTTCTATGATATTGATTTCTGATTAATTGGATTTCATTTTTATACGATTGTTCAAAACTATCTCGATCTGTTTTGAATTCTTGAACTTGCGCTGACAGCAAATCCGCGCGCTCTCTGACAATTTCAGACGCAGCGATCAACTCTTCGTTTTGCATTCGCAATTTTTCATTTTCTTTTTCAATTTCTAATATTTTATCTTGAGCTATACGTAAATTTTCAGCTTGCGCTAATTGAGAATCGGAATTTCCCCACGAAGCATACCCAGACGAAAACGCTGCGCGCGATTGCCCGACTGAAACTTTGACATTGTTATCTTTATTTTGTTCTGCCCGATTCGAATATCCTGCGATTGCCACAGTTTTTTCACCATCACCAGAATTTGTATATTGTCCTACCGTGCCACCCGCAACAGTCAATGCCACTGTGGCTTCTGTCGGACTGACTGGCACAGGCGCTGCGACTTCGACATTTTGCACAACTTCAAGATGTTCCGGTTCTTGGGCGACTTCTGCTAATTTTTGCTCGGGTTCTAATTTTAAATTGAATGCGTTATTTAAATCTAAATCCAGCTCATGATCTTCATCGATAGAAAATGTTGAATTGTTGTTCGCGCTTGAAATTTCTGAATCCGCGTCTAAGGATGTGTTCAGCAAATTCACCATATTTAATTCAGCGTGTTCATTGTCTGAACGATGAACACCCGAGGTCAAAACACCGACTTCGGGTACGTCGTCGGAATCAATCACTAATCCCTGCAAACTGGCTTCAAGTTCACTTTGGATTTGTGATTCATGATCTAAAATATCATTTGAATTATTATTCAGATTTTCTGCAGACAGATTTAACTCTTCCATCAAGGAAGCCATCAGATCTTCAGCTGCATTTTTCGTTTTAGATTGACTCATCTGTTCACTAAACCTCTGTTTTCACAATTCTTTATCGGAGCGTAAAAACAGAAACTTAAGAGGTATTGATTAAATTTGTATCTCTGTGAAGCGATTTTTCTCGCATTCAATTACTCATCGAACTTAAATCCGCCTATGCGTTAGTCCTGTTCTGTATCAAGACGAGACAACAGCATTTTTACTTGTCAGCTTAACACATCGTCAGCTACATTCAAAAAAACATTCAATCGCGCGGGTGGTGGAATTGGTAGACACGCTGGTCTCAGAAGCCAGAGCCGAAAGGTGTAGGGGTTCAAGTCCCCTCTCGCGCACCAAAATTAAATTTTTTTCTGAAAGCATTATGTCCACAACATTTTCAAAAGCCACATACAAATATTTCACTGCTGCCAAAAAAAATACAAAGAACAAAGACTGGTTTGCAAAACACAAATCAGAATACCAAGAAAATGTGACTCAGCCTTTTGAAAATTTGCTTGCTGAAATTCAAAAAAAATTACAAAAAGAACTACCTGATCTTCGTATGGATAAAAAATTAATTACCCGGCCGACTCGACCCGCACATAAAGCCGAGGCCGGTTTTGTTAAAAATTTTTCGTATGCGACGATCACTGAAAAACGAACTTCGTTATTTGAATGGAATCCTGGTATTCATATTCAATTTGGTGGAGAAAAAGACGATAATTTTATTGGCTCCGGCCTGTACATGGTCAGTGGACGACAAATTAGTTTACTGCGTAATGCGATCGTCGAAGATTTTGATACGATCAATTCTATATTAAAATCGAAAAAATTTAAATCTGTCTGGGGCGAACTTCGCGGTGATATGTACGTGCGGCCACCGAAAGGTTTTTTGTCCGAAGCAGAATATTCAAAATTGCTGATGCACAAACAATTTTATGTCCACCGAGACTATAAAATGAGCGAGATCACTTCTAAAAAATTTGCTGAACTTGTTGTCAGCGATTTAAAATTAATTTTACCGTTTTTTAGATGGATTCGTTCATCAGTTGGAACATATACTCGATCAGCTGGAAAAAATTACGAAGACTAATTTATCTTTTTTTATATTCTAATACGCCGTAGGAAAAAATACCTGCAACCAAGCTCCAGAATGCAGCGCCAACACCTAAAATTGAAACACCAGACACTGCAACCAAAAAAGTAATAAATGAAGCTTCTTTGGTTTTTTCTTCTTTCAAAGAATTCAACAATGCATTACCAATCGTGTTAAATAACGCAAGCCCAGCGATCGTCATGACAAGTTCTTTTGGAAACGCATAGAATAAACTTGCGACAGATCCGGCGAATAATGCAATGATAAAATAAAATACACCAGCCGTAATAGCCGCATAATATCTGCGCTGTGGATTTTCATCGACATTAGGCCCCATCGAAATTGCCGCTGTAATCGCAGCCAAGTTCAAAGCAAATGCTCCAAATGGAGCTAATAAAAAATTAATGCAACCTAAACCGGTAATCAA